>CABXKF010000018.1 GCA_902512765.1 uncultured Pelagibacteraceae bacterium
TCTAAAGCTGTAGTGGGTTCATCTGCAATTAAAAGTTCTGGCTCACAACATAATGCAAGTGAAATAACTACTCTTTGTCTCATTCCTCCTGAAAACTGATGGGGATAATTATTAAATCTTGTATCAGCATCCTTAATTCCAACTTCTTTCAATAAATTGATTGATTTAATTTTTGCTTCTTCTTTTGTTAAATCAAGATGTGTTTGGATCGTTTCTATTAATTGTTCACCAATTGTTAATATTGGATTTAAAGAGGTTTGAGGATCTTGAAATATAAGTCCAATTTTTTTACCTCTATATTTTATAATATTTTTTGGATCTTCATGAATATTTAAATCACCTAACATTACTGACCCACTTGACACTTTGCCAGGTGCATCAATCAAATTAATAATTGCATTTCCGACAGTACTTTTGCCTGATCCAGACTCTCCGACTAATCCAAGTATTTCTCCTTTATTAACCTCAATATTTACATCTTTGGCGGCATAAACCGTTTCCTTTCTCATTGGATAATCTACGCTCAAATTCTTTATCTTTAAGAAACTCATTTTTTTAACCTTGGGTTTAAAGTGTCTCTCATCCAATCACCTAAAAGATTAATTGAGAAAGCTAAAATTACTAAAAATATTGCTGGAAAAAAAGTAATCCACCATTCACCAGAAAATAAAAAATCATTTCCTAATCTTATTAGTGTTCCTAAAGATGGAGTTGTTGGAGGAACACCCACACCTAAAAAACTTAAAGTTGACTCAGCTATGATTGCAAGTGCAAGACCAATAGTTCCTATAACTAATACTGGTCTTAAAATATTTGGTAAAATATGTTTAAACATAATAATTAAATTTGAAACTCCAATTATAGTTGAAGCTGAAACATAATCTTTGTTTTTTTCTACCAAAGTTGCTGCTCTTGAAACTCTTGCAAACTGAGGCCACTCTGAAATTCCAATTGCAAAGATTAAAACATAAATTGCCATCTCATCATGCATCTCTCTTGTAATTAATCCCCTTGCAATTCCATCAACTAAAAGTGCCATTAAAATACTTGGGACAGTAAGTTGAACATCCGTTAATCTCATTACTACCATTTCATATTTGCCACCAAAATATCCTGCTGTTAATCCTAGCCCAACACCAAGTATCAAACTAAATATGATTGCTGAAAAACCAACAATTAAAGAAATTCTAGAGCCATAAAGAATTGTTGATAACATATCTCTACCCTGACCATCAGTTCCTAAAATAAATTTCGCAAGACCATCCTCAGTCCAAGATGGTGGAGTAAAAGCTTCCATCAGTGATAGAGATGAAGGATCAAATGGATTATAAGGGGTAATAAATTCTACAAAAAAAGAACAAAAGAAAATTATAAATAAAATTACTGATGATATAATTGCAGTGGGAGACTTTATAAAACTATGATAAATATCACTATCTTTAATTCTTTCCCAAGTACTTATAGTCCTATCCACTTGAAACATCTCCTTTAACTCTAATTCTTGGATCTATAAAATAGTATAAAATATCTACAATAAAATTTATCATTACAAAAACAAAAGCAATAAATACTAAATAGGCAGACATAATTGGAATATCAACAAATTGAACTGCTTGAATAAATAAAAATCCCATCCCTGGCCATTGAAAAACTGTTTCAGTAATAATAGAAAATGCAATTAATGTTCCAATATTAATTCCAGCAATAGTAATTACTGGGATCAATCCATTTTTTAATGCGTGTTTATATTTTATACTATTTTCACTAATCCCGCGCGCGCGCGCGAACTTAATGTAATCTGTTTGTAAAATTTCCATCATCTCAGCTCTTACTAATCTGATTATATAAGTCATTTGAAATAGACTTAATGTAACTGACGGAAGTATAATTGCCTTTAATCCTGAGATTGTTAAAAATCCTGTACTCCAAAATCCAAGATCTACTACCTCACCTCGACCAAAGGATGGTAAAATTCCTAAAATTACTGCAAATAAATATATAAATAATATTCCAATTACAAATGTGGGAAGTGAGACTCCAAGCAAAGAGACTGCTAGAATAATGTCACTTAAAAAACCCTCTCTATTGATACCTGTATAAACTCCTAATAATGTTCCAGTTATTAGAGCAATTAAAGCTGAAATTACTACCAGCTCAATTGTTGCAGGTAACCTTTCAACAATTAAATCAGATACTGGTCTTCTTAATTGATAAGAAATTCCAAATTCTCCTTTAGATGCGTTTACAACAAATCTTGAAAATTGAACAGGAATTGGGTCCATTAAACCTAGTGTTTCTCTTAATTCAGCTCTCTCTTCATCTGAGGTTTCTTCACCAACCATATTGTTTATTGGGTCACCAACAAAATTAAATAAAGAGAACGATACAAGGGCAACAACTAGCATAACCAAAGCTGATTGAAACAACCGTTTAAAAAAATATTTTATCAATTTGAGAAGATCTTTAAGTTACAAGCCCTCTATGCAAATATAGAGGACTTGTAATAATTTTTTTAGTTAAAGCTAGCAGTTCTGAATAACGGTTCGTTATTCGGTCTGATAGGTACATTAACCCCACTTTTAGATGCCCAAGAAATTACTTGATGGTGAAGAGGAAGATAAGAAATATCATCTTTCACAATTTTCCAAGCATTAGCTATTGCAGCATTCCTTTTATCTAAATCAACTTCACCTTCCATAACTCTTATCGCAGCATCTACTTCAGAGTTACTAAAGTTAACTTTGTTCCAGCTAGCACCAGACTCATATAAATAATGAAATACATAGTGGCTATCTAGAGTAGGAACACCCCAACCAAGCATATAGAAATCACCTTGATTATCTTTTAGCTCTTTAAAGTGTTTACTTTTAGTTTGTGCAAATAAATTTACATTAACACCAATTTTACCAAACATACCAACAACAGCAGTACAAATTGCTTCATCATTTACATATCTGTCATTTGGACATCTTAATTCAACATCAAAACCATTTGGATAACCTGCATCTGCTAATAGTTTTTTTGCAGCATCAACATCGTAAGGTAATCTTTTATCAAGATCTGCAGTGTAACCATTTACACCTGGAAAAGTTATTATTCCTGCTGGTTCACTTAAACCTCTCATAACTTTTTTCTTGATCGCTTCGATATCAATTGCTTGATAAAGAGCTTGTCTTACCTCTTTTTTCTTAAATGGGTTATCACCTGTATTACCAGTTCTTAACTGATCAGCAGCTTGATCCATACCTAAGAAAATTGTACGCATTTGTGCAGTACTTTCAACTTTGTGTGCAGATGAAGATCCAATTCGTGCTAAATCTTGAACTGGTGCATCAGTAACTACATCAATTTCTCCAGATAATAATGCTGCAACTCTTGTTGCTGCATTTTTAATTGGAAGTAATTCAATTTGAGTTACTTTTTTATCAGCCATCTCACCCCACCAGTGTTTATTTCTTTTAAACACAGTTTTAGTGTTAGGCTCTCTTAAAGTGATTTTAAAAGGACCTGTTCCTAATGCATTGGTTGCGGAAAAGGTTTCTTGACCAGCATCCCAGTTTTGAGGAGACATTGCAAAATTCTTTTCAGACCATGCTTTAGACATTATAAAAATGTTTGATAATTGGTTCAAAAGAATTGGGTTAGGCTTACTTGTTGTAATTTTAACTGAGTAATCACCAATAGCTTCAACCCCTGAAATAGTACTAATATATTCTTTAAAATCAGATGTTCTTTGTTTGGCTCTTAAGACACTAAATACAACATCATTAGATGTCATTGTAGAACCATCTGAAAATTTTACATCTTCTCTTAATGTAAATACCCATGTGTTAGGATCAGTTGCTTTCCAACTTTTTGCTAACGCAGGACCAATTTTCATATCCAAACCTCTTTGAACAAGCGCTTCATAAACCTGTCTTGAAACTTGAGTGGTTGGACCTTCGTTTTGTGCGTGTGGATCTAGTGTTAAACTGTCTCCTTGCATTGACCATTTGATAGTTTTGGCCCACGCTGAAGAAAATCCAAATACTAGAACTACAGATAGTAAAACTCTAATAAAATTTTTTATTTTCATTATTTCCCTCTTTTCCTTAAATTTATTTAAAAAAAGTATAAGTGAAATAACTAAACTATTACAGATAAAATTTTAGATAATAATTAACTTTTATCGCTATCAACCAATTTCTTCTTACTAATCCAAGGCATCATAGCTCTTAGTTCTGCACCAACTTTTTCTACCGAGTGCTCAGCTAATTTTGCTCTAGTTGCAAGGAAGTTCTTTTGACCATTTTTACATTCATCCATCCACTCTTTTGTGAATTTTCCTGACTGGATATCGGTCAAAACTTCTTTCATTCTTTTTTTGGTTTCTTCTTTATTAACTATTCTAGGACCCGAAACATATTCACCATACTCAGCCGTATTAGAAATAGAATAGTTCATGTTTGCAATTCCACCTTCATAAATTAAATCAACAATTAATTTAACTTCATGAACAGTTTCGAAGTAAGCCATCTCAGGTTCATAACCTGCTTCTGTTAGGGTTTCATACCCATTTTTAATCAACTCAACTAAGCCACCACATAAAACTGTTTGCTCTCCAAATAAATCTGTTTCAACTTCGTCCTTAAATGTAGTTTCAATAATTCCAGATCTTCCACCACCAACTGCAGACGCGTATGATAACGCAAGATCTCTAGCTTTGCCTGAGCCATCTTGATGAACAGCAAACAAACATGGTACTCCGCCACCTTTTTCATATTCGCTTCTAACTAAATGACCAGGACCTTTTGGAGCAACCATAAATACATCTAAATCTTTTCTCGCTTTGATTAAATCATAGTGAACATTTAATCCATGAGCAAATGCAATACTTGTTCCTTCTTTAACTCTTTGTTCAATGTGGTTTTTGTAAATCTCAGCTTGTAATTCATCAGGTGTTAAAATCATCACTACATCTGCCCAAGCAGCAGCATCAGATAAATTCATAACTTTTAAACCTTTAGACTCAGCTTTTGCTACACTTGAAGATCCTTCTCTAAGTGCTACAACTATTTCTTTAACACCACTATCTTTTAAGTTTAAAGCATGAGCGTGTCCTTGGCTTCCATAGCCAAAAATTGCAATTTTTTTTCCTTTAATTAGATCAACATCTGCATCTTTTTCATAAAACATTTTCATTTTTTTTCTCCTTAATTAATTAGTTAAATATTTCAGCGCCTCTAGTCATTGCAACCGCTCCAGTTCTTGAGACACTTATAAGACCGTGCGATTTTAAATTCTTTGTCATTTTATCTATTTCTCTTCTCAACGCAGTTATTTGAATTACTGCAGACTTATTTGTCTGATCTAATATAACTGGATTAAATTTTTTACAAGCATTTAAAGCCTTTTTAATCTTAACTGAATTTCCAATTACTTTAAATAACGCCATTTCTTTAAAAATTACATTTTTATCTTCTCTTTTGAAATTACCTACTTTGTGAACTGGAACTAATTTTTTTAATTGTAGAACAATTTGTTCAATTACCTCGGGTGTTCCTGTTGTTACAATTGTAATTCTTGAAAGATTGTTTTTTTGGTCAACCTCAGCTACTGCCAGTGACTCGATGTTGTACCCTCTTCCAGAAAAAAGACCAACCACTCTAGATAAGACACTTGCTTCATTATCTACCCAAACTACAATTATATGTGTTTCTAATTTACTAAGTTTGCTTGGCGAACTGTATGCTGATTTTGATTTTATCATTTAAACTAACGCTTTTCCTTTGCCTGTAATTTTGTTTTCTTCTTGGTCTTTTGGACCTAATAACATTTGATTGTGTGGTTTTCCTGATGGAATCATTGGAAAACAATTCTCAGCTTGATCAACATGGCAGTCAAAGATAACTGGCTTATTAACATTGATCATTTCCTCAATTTTTTCATCTAATTCATCTGGATGTTCGGCTCTTATACCAACACATCCATAAGCTTCAGCTAATTTTACAAAATCTGGCAATGCTTCAGAATAACTTTCTGAATAATTTTTTTCATGAAGTAATTCCTGCCACTGTCTTACCATTCCCATATATTGATTATTTAAAATAAATATTTTTATTGGTAAATTGTACTGTATTGCAGTCGATATCTCTTGCATGGTCATTAAAATTGAAGCTTCACCAGCAATATCAACTACTAATTTCTTAGGGTTTGCAACTTGAACACCTATTGCAGCAGGTAAACCATAACCCATAGTACCTAAACCTCCAGAAGTCATCCATCTATTAGGTTTATTGAATTTATAGTGTTGTGCAGCCCACATTTGATGTTGACCAACCTCTGTTGTGATAAATGTATCTTGATTTTTAGTTAATTCATAAAGTCTTTGAACGGCATGTTGAGGCTTAATTATTTTGTCACTATTAATAAAGTTTAGAGATTGCTTCGTTCTCCATTTTTGAATTTGCTGCCACCATTTTGAAATTTTTTGTTTATTTGATTTTTCTAAATTTAAATTTTTCTTTTTTAGAGTTTTGGTTGTTGATCTAATAACATCTTTAACATCCCCAACAATTGCTAAGTCTACTTTTATAATCTTATTTATTGATGAAGGATCAATATCAATATGTACTTTTTTTGATTTAGGTGAAAACTCATCAATTTTACCAGTGATACGATCATCAAATCTAGCACCAATATTAATTAGTAAATCACAATCATGCATAGCATTATTAGCCTCATAAGTTCCATGCATCCCAAGCATTCCTAAAAATTGATTATCATCCCCTGGATAAGAACCTAATCCTTGCAATGTTGTAGTAATTGGAAAGCCAGTTAATGCAACTAACTCTCTTAAAAGTTCGCTTGCTTTTGGTCCAGAGTTAACGACTCCACCACCTGTGTAAAAAATTGGTTTTGAAGCTTTGTTCATTAACTCAATTAATTGATCAATGTCTTTTTGCTTAAATCTATTGTTATTTTTAATTTCTATTTTTTTTTCTTTTTTTAATGAAACATATTTAGTTTTTGCAAACTGAATATCTTTTGGAATGTCTACTAGTACAGGTCCAGGTCTTCCAGTCGTTGCGACTTCAAATGCCTCGTGCATTACTCTTTGAAGATCATTAATATTTTTTACTAACCAATTATGTTTTGTACATGGTCTTGTAATTCCAGTTGTATCGCACTCTTGAAATGCATCAGTTCCTATTAAATGAGTGGGTACTTGTCCAGAGATGCAAACTAATGGTACAGAATCCATGTATGCATCTGTTAATGCAGTAACAACATTTGTTGCACCTGGTCCAGAGGTAACCAAAACAACTCCAGGCTTACCCGAAGATCTTGCATAACCCTCTGCTGCATGACCAGCTCCTTGTTCATGTCTCACTAAAATATGTTTTACTGAAGAATGATTTTTAAGTTCGTCATAAATTGGAAGAACTGCTCCACCAGGGTAACCAAAAATATGACTTACCTTTTGTTCTTCAAGGCACTTAAATACAATTTCTGCTCCACTATATAATTTTGGCATTTTGCAATCTAGCTGAAGTTGTACTGATTGGTCAAGTTTTAGAATGAATTATTTAATTTTTTTTAAAAATTTATTTAAGTCTTGAGGGTGTAATTTTAGCCAACTTATCATGTTACCTCGCGCCCAAGTACTTTGTCTTTTAGCGTATTGTCTAGTCTTTATTGATATTTTTTCAATAACATCAATCATATCTTTTCTTTCCTCCAGATATTCTTTGATCTCATTGATGCCGATGGCTTTATTGACGCTCTTATCTTTTCTAACTTTCAGTTTAACAAATTTTTTAACTTCTTGAACAGCACCAACCTTAATCATTTTTTCTACTCTTTTACCAATTCTTTGAACAAGTTCTTCGCGTGGATAATTAATATAGATTTTTAAAAAATCATCTTTATCAAAATATGATTTTGTATTTTGAAACCAATCATGAAGAGATTTTTTGGTAAATTGCTTCACCTCATAAGCTCTGATTGATCTTTGAGTATCAGTTGGATTAATTTTTTCTTTTGAATTTGGATCAAACTTAATAAGTTTTTGATAAAATTTTTTTTGACCTAAATCTTTATGTAAAGCTCTTACTTTGTTTCTAAATCTTATTGGAATATTTGGAATATTTACTAATCCATCTGTTAAAGCTTTAAAATATAATCCTGTTCCTCCAACAAAAATTGGTGTTCTTTTTCTTTTTTTTATTTCATTAATTTTTTTAATTGAAATTTTAAGCCAATCTCCTGTTGAAAAGTTTTTTTTAACACTATGAAAACCATACAGATGGTGTTTTATTTTTTGATAATCTTTGGGATTAGGTCTGGCAGATAAAATTTTTAATTCCTTGTAAACCTGCATACTATCCGCATTAATGATTTCACCATTAATCTTTTTAGCAAGTTTAACTGAAAAAGTAGATTTTCCAGAAGCAGTTGGTCCAGAAATTAAAATAATCTTGGATTTAAAATCCATGATTAATCTAATTTAATACCAATGTATCTTCTTTGATTTTGATTATTGTATATCGCTAGTAAAATTGTCTTTTGATTAGAATTTAAAACATCTTTAACAATTTTTTCTAAGTCTTTTGCGTTCTTTACTTTTATTTTTTGTGCCTCAACTATAATACTATTGGCCTCAATTGATTTAAGTAATGGGCTAGTGTTTCCTATTTTGGTAACAACTAATCCTGAGGTTTGATTAGGAAGTTTTCTAGTTTTGATATCTTCTTTAGTCAATTTTCTGACAGTAATTTTTAAGTCTTCTATTATTATATCTTTAGGTGGTTCAGATTTTTTTTCACTTACTTTAAAATCATCTGATGTCTCCAATCTTCCTAAAAGAATATTCTTAATTAACTCTTTTTTATTTCTCCAAACTTTAACTTTAACGTTTGTTCCAACTTTTGTTTTTGCAACAATTGCTGGTAATTCTTTCATTTGGTTTATTTTAACTCCATTAAACTCTAAAATAATATCTCCAGCTTTAATTCCTCCTTTGTCTGATGGGCTGTTTTCTGCAACACTTGCAACCAATGCTCCTCTGGGCTCATCTAGTTTTTCAACATCAGCAATTTCTTGTGTTACATCTTGAATTCTTACACCTAACCAACCTCTTTTAGTCTCACCAAACTCTATCAGTTGATCTATCACAATCTTTGCACTGTTTGACGGAATTGAAAAACCTATTCCAATTGATCCATTTCTTCCAAGAATTGCCGTATTAATTCCAATTACATTTCCATCCATATCAAACAATGGGCCTCCTGAGTTTCCTGAATTAATTGATGCATCTGTTTGTATGTAATCTTCATATCTAGATAATCCAATTGATCGATTTCTTGCAGAAATAATTCCCGATGTTACTGTTCCACCTAAACCAAATGGATTTCCAATAGCAATCACCCAATCACCAATTCTTGCTTTATCTGAATCTCCAAAAGCAACTGGAGTAAATTTGTCACCAGTTTCTAGCTGAAGTACTGCTATATCGGATAAAGGATCAGCACCAATTACTTTTGCTTTGTATTCTTCATTGCCATTAACTCTTACTATAATGTCTTCTGCATCTTGAATGACGTGATTATTCGTAACCACTATCCCTTTTTCATCAATTATAAACCCAGATCCTAAGGCAGAAGATTTTCTTTCTTGTGGTGTGCCGAATTCTTTAAACATATCTTCAAATGGTGAGCCTGGAGGAAATTGAAATGGAAATGGATTTGTTGTTGTGGTTACAGTTTGAGTGGTTGAAATATTAACTACTGATGGCATTAATCTTTCTGCAAGATCTGCAAAAGATGCTGGCACTGATTTTGAATTAGATTGTATTGAATAACTAAGTGTAAAAATAAGTGTTAATAATATTAATTTAATTTTTTTCATACTACCTTTTAATATAATAAATAATTACAAATCCTAAAACTGCAAAAATTAGCCCACCTGATCTCAACTGACTATCCTTTACAAATTCTAATTTTCTCAACATACTTTTCATTTTTGATGGAAATATGGCATACAAAATTCCTTCGATAAAAAGAAAGAGACCAAATGCTATGATCAATTCTTTCATATTAAATAGGTTATTCTGATTTAGGTTTTATATTTCCAAAAAACTTAAAAAATTCACTATCAGGAGATAATATTAATGATGTATCTCCACCAATTAGAGCTGTTTCATATGCTTGCATCGCTCTGTAAAATGCAAAAAATTCTGGATCTCTTCCAAAGGCTTCAGCGAAGATTTTATTTCTTTCTCCATCACCTTCCCCTTTCATGATCTCAGAGTCTTTATTGGCATTTGCTAGAATTACTGAAACTTTTTTATCTGCAGTTGAGGTAATAGTAACCGCCATCTCAGCACCTCTTGCTCTAAATTCTTTAGCTTCTCTCTCTCTTTCAGTCTGCATTCTTCTATAAATTGCATCACTGTTTGCTTGAGGAAGGTCTGCTCTTTTAATTCTCACATCAACAATTTTGATACCAAATTTTTTGGCTTCTGTATTTACACCTTCTTGAATTAATGACATTTGTTTAGATCTGTCTTTGGAAAGTAAGGTTTGTAATTCTTGTTGTCCTAAAACATTTCTAATTCTTGAGTTTATGATTGTTGCTAATCTTGATCTTGCAACTCTTTCATTCCCAACTGAAATATAAAATTTTAAAGGGTCTGTAATTTGAAATCTTGCAAAAGCATCAACAATTAATCTTTTTTGGTCTGATGCTATAACTTCTGCTGGTGGTGTATCTAAATTTAAAATCCTGCTGTCTAAAAAAACAACGTTTTGAACGAAAGGTAATTTAAAATTTATGCCTGGTTCAACAATAATTTTTTTAGGGTCACCAAATTGCAGAACTATTGCTTGATTAACTTCTTTTACAATAAATACTGAAAAGAAAACCAAAGCACCTAATATTGCAACTACAGGGAATAATATTTTTTGTGCTTTCATTTAATTGCTCACTTTCGATTTACCCAATTCAGGTAATGGAAGATAAGGAACTACTCCTGATCCTGCATTTTTTTCAATAATTACTTTTTCAATATCTGCTAAAACTTTCTCCATAGTCTCTAAATACATTCTTTCTTGAGTAACTTCTTTAGCCTTTGCATACTCATCGTAAATTGAAACAAATCTGCTAGCTTCACCCTCAGCTGATGCTACAACTTTTTGCTTGTAAGCTTCTGCTGCTTGTAAAATTTTTGCAGCTTCTCCCCTTGCTCTTGGAATCACATCATTAGCATAAGCTTCAGCCTCGTTTTTAGATCTTTCCATATCCGCTCTAGCAGCTTGAACATCTCTAAACGCATCAATTACCTGATCCGGTGGATCCGCTTTTTGAGTCTGCACTTGTGTAATTTGAATTCCACTATTGTATTCATCTAAAATTGATTGAATAATTTCTTGAGTTTCTATCTCAATTTTTGCTCTTCCTTCAGTTAAAATTGGCTGAATATCGCTTTTGGCAATTACTTCTCTCATAGCCGTTTCTGCTGCTGCTTTAACAGTTCCTTGAGGGTCTTGAATTTCGAATAAAAATTTGCCAGCATCTTTAATTACCCAGAATACTGAAAAGTCTATGTTCACAATATTTTCATCTCCTGTTAACATCAAACTTTCTTGAGGAACATCTGCTACTCCTCCTCCTGAAGAAAAACCACTATCTCTTTCAGATCTAAAACCAATATCCATTCTATTTACTTTGGTAACTTTGGGAGTTTCTACTGTCTCTACTGGAAAAGGTATGTGATAGTTAAGACCAGGTTGAGTTGTTTTTATGAATTTACCAAATCTTAAAACAACACCCTGTTCATCAGGTAATACTCTATATAAACCACTTGCAAGCCATACAAAAAGTAAAATAACTAAAATTAAACCGATTGGCTTTCCACCTGATTTACTTCCGCCGGGTAAAAATTTATTAATTTTGTTTTGAATATCTCTAATGATTGCATCTATATCTGGTGGCGTTGGTCCTTTACCCGAACCATTTCCTCCACCACCTGGGGGTGTTCCCCATGGGCTTCCACCTCTGCCTTTAAAATCATCTGACATATGACAAAGTATATAGTGTCTTTATTCTAAAAAACAAGTAATCATGAAAATATGACTGATAAAAAACCAGAACTAAGTGACGCAATGAAAAAGAAGCTGGAGCCCAGGAAATTCACTAAAAATCCTATCTTAGGAACAAAATTTACGATTGCAATTTCAAGTGCAAAGGGAGGAGTTGGAAAATCTACATTTGCAACGAATCTCGCATTAGCTTTAAAACAAGTTGGTTGTAAAGTTGGTTTACTTGATGCTGATATTTATGGCCCATCTATTCCAAAAATGTTTGATATTAATGAAAAGCCAAAAAGTGATGGTCAAAAATTAGAGCCGATCGTTAAATATGATATTCAATGTATGTCCATCGGTTTTTTAGCAGATCAACAAACTCCAATGATTTGGCGTGGTCCTATGGTAACCAGTGCTATTAAAACTTTTACTCAAAAAGTGAATTGGAAAGATTTAGATTTCATTATTGTTGATATGCCTCCAGGAACTGGAGATACTCAGTTAACTTTTTCACAAGAAATTAAGATGGATGGAGCCATAATTGTCTCTACCCCTCAAGAAGTAGCTTTATTAGACGTTAAAAGAGGTATCAAAATGTTTGATAAACTTGGAGTTAAAATTTTAGGGTTAGTCGATAATATGAGTTACTTTACTGGAGATGATGGAAAAAAATATAAAATTTTTGGTGAAGGTGGTGTTAGAAAAACTGCAGAAGAATTTGAAAAAGAATTTTTAGGAGAGATCCCAATTAATCCTGAAGTTGGAAAGAACGGAGATGAGGGAAAGCCTATAGTTGAAGCTAATCCTGAGCATGAAATTTCAAAGATTTATTTAGATTTCGCAAATAAAATTAAATCAACTTATCTTTAAGATCAAAAGCAATCATTAGTTCATTCCATTCTCTTTTTGAAAGTCCTGAACTATCTACATCAACATTTTCACCTTTAATAAGTTTTTGAATAATTGCCTTTCCTTTAGCTGAAACTTCAGTTCCACCAACCCTATAATCCATAAATGCATCATAGGTTATTGGAACCCATTTTTTAACAGTATCCAACATAATATCTGCATACACTCTTATTTCATATTGTGCATGACTATCGGCTCTTAATCTTAAAAAGTTCATTAAATTTAATAAATCAGTTTTCCAGTACCACTGTGTGTAAGTATTTAAAGTTAAATTCATTCTTGCAAGTTCTCTAGCTAAACCTTTTTTACTTTCATCTATAGTTGAGCCGTCAAATCTTTCATTCAACATAGTTTCATAATTATCATAAGTTCTTTCAGCATCATTTTTTAAAAGTTCCAAAACTTCTTTAGCCTGTTCACCTTCCAGAACGTCTCCCCTACCTTGTCTGTTGCTTGTAGATTGGGCTGCTAAATTTTCTGTACTTGGTAAATAAAATTCTTTATCTAAAATAGAATATCTAGCTGAGTATTCATTTACATTAGCTGTTCTGTGTCTAATCCATTGTCGGGCAATAAAAATTGGTAGCTTAACATGGTATTTAATTTCACACATTTCAAATGGAGTGCTATGCCAGTGCCTCATTAAATATTTAATCAGGCCCGCATCTGTTGAAACTTTTTTGGTTCCTTTCCCATAAGAAACTCTAGCTGATTGAACAATTGATGTGTCATCACCCATATAATCAATAACTCTTACAAAACCATGATCCAACGCAGGAATTGCTTCGTATAGAATATTTTCAAGTGCAGGAGCTGTAACTCTCTTAGTTTGATTCTGTTGAGACTGTTGTTCTTTAATTTCTTGTGATTGTTCGCTAGTTAATTTCATGATTTTTATTGAATCTCTTGTAATTGCTTTTATATTAATAATGTTGGTTTTCCAACTATGACGATAAACGAATTTCGTAATAACCATTGCGGACGTGGGGGCAGTACCCACCACCTCCACCATTACAACTTATGGGGGTGAACTAGATTCGACGGATGACTAAAGGCTATTCTTTTGTTCGGAATTGTTCCACCGTAACGGGCTAATTTATAATTGCTAACGAAAGTTACGCACTTGCTGCCTAATTAACTTTGTTAATTAAGTAGACGGGGTCCGGGGCACCTGGCAACAGAACGCCCCTTTCCATTTGTTAATTTAGTTTGCAGTATCAACGTTATTTAAAAAATACAACCAAGAGATTCGGCCTGTGTTCGGTATAAAAAATTAATCTTACATGGCTACATGGCTAATTTCTGAAGTTGTTAAAAACTTTTTAATTATTTGCAGAAATGAAATTTTTTTAAACAGAAGCTAAAACTTGCTGTGTAGCC
The DNA here is from genome assembly GCA_902512765.1 of uncultured Pelagibacteraceae bacterium. GTDB lineage: Bacteria > Pseudomonadota > Alphaproteobacteria > Pelagibacterales > Pelagibacteraceae > Pelagibacter. Next base: position 14,355 of record CABXKF010000018.1, read on the forward strand.
GTGTAATGTTCTTTAATATTATACAATGTTTATAAAATATTTAACATCATGCTTTGAATGAATATAGTTTGCGTCTTTAAAGTCTAAATCCTTCATGTATTCTTTTGCATAACCATTCCCACTCAAAAAAAAACCCAGAACCAATATCGATAAAAATAGTTTTTTCATTTTCCTAATGAAGTATTCTCAACCCTTTATTTGGTAAAAGATTATTACGATGTTCTCATTTTAACTTTTTACAATTAAGATCTTTTATTTTTAATCTTTTACAAGTTTTGCCATTTCTAATTTCATCATAGTAAACTACTTGAGTAGGCATTTTAATTTTATAAAGATGCTTACATTGATTATAAAGTTTAAATGTAGCTGATTCGCCTCCAAGTCCTAGCAGTTCTGACCATTCGCCTTTTTTAGTAACATTTATTAATTCATTACTGGCTCCACTATTTCTAAAACAAGTTTCAACTTCAGGTGTAAAGTTCTTATGATTAAGGTACCTTGATAAACCACCTCTATAAATTCCAAATTTAAAATAAACAAATTCCGTATTTTTCGTTAGTGTTGGTCCATTAAATTCATACGCAAGTTCATTGTTTAACCAAAGTTTAATAAACCCATCGTCTTTTTTTGACCATTTATAGTTAACTATAAAATCATTCCACGCCTGTGTTTTTGTTGAGTTTAGAGGTACCCATGCTCTATTCTGAAGTTCTGAGTCTACTACAAATCCATTCTTTGTTTTTTTAAATAACACAGTGCAACATGGATCAGAATCTTTAGATGATTCAAGATTAAATTGTCCAAGATCAAGAAGTGCAGGATTCATAATGTCTACAAAATTGCTAGGTATAAATACTGACCATGCATGCCAACCTTTTTTTCCATCAAACATATCTCTTCCAGAAATTTCAAATCTTTCTCTATCATTTTTGCAATCATTCCACCCTTGTACAGGATCGTTACAATCACCATCTCTCAATTCAAATCTCATTGAGTGATTGCCTGCTCTTACAGGATGTCCATCGCTTTTATTAACTATTTGAAATCCATGATCTTTAAATGCAGTTTTATCAGCCAAACAAAATGCATATCGATCTTTAGATGCCACATCAGTTGGAAGAGCAATTTTTGAACAATACTCATTAGGATTTAGTATTTTATAATTATCAGCATAAGCATTTCCACTAAACAACAAACCCAGAACTATGATCCCTAAAAGTTTTTTCATAATTTAAAGATATCAAAATTAAGCCATCAGGCCGAGTCGATTTATGTTCGGCTTCTATTCGGCCTAATACGTTAAATTAGTATGATTTACGAAAAATAATTGGCTATTCATGAGACTTAGTTCAGGGCACCTGGCAACAGAACGCCCCTCATTAAAATTATTTATTATTTAAAATAAAATAAGCAACATTCTCCATCTCCTCTTCGGTAAGCAAAGTTTTAAAAGATGGCATATTTCCAACACCATTTGCAACTACATTTATAATGCTTTCAGTCTCTAGCTTTATTGAATATAGGTTGGGTCCCTTTTCTCCAGCCTGATGACAACTTTTACATAAACTATTATAAATTTCACCTCCAAGTGCCAGTTTTTGATCATGTGAATTTTTATCACCACAGGCTATTAAGAATAATAGAGAAATAATTGATAAAATTTTTATTATAAATTTATGCATTAATTAATAAGGTCCTTTTAAATTGACTAATTTTAAAAAGTAATTATGCATTATTCCATTCTTTAATACCAAAACTAATATAAAAGTTGAAAATAAAACAGCAAAAGTTATTTTTATTTAAACAAAAATTAGATTATTATGAAAAAATTATTAAATATTGGATTACCTATAATAGTAATTGTACTATTAATTATTACATTATTTGCAGGACATAAAATTAATAAAAAAAACTCTGCTTCAAAAAAGAAAGAAATTTTTAATCTTACTCAGCAGCTTCAAGCTAAAAATGATCAAATATCAATTGTTCAAAAATTTTTCTTACAGAATAATAAAAATATTAACGATGTAGTAAGTCCGAATTATATTAATTTTTCTGAGATTTTTAAAGATAGAAATTTGGGTAATTTTGAAAATTACACCATCAGTAAATATAAAACAAATGACATATTATTTAACGCAAATATTAAAGCTCTAGCCTCCGCATATATAGATTTTTATAATGAAGACAGTGACATAATTCTTGCTACCTCTGATGGTGTCTTTGCGTCAGGTAAACTTAATGACATAAATAAATTTAAAAAGATAAAATCAAATATTGCCAGTTTAGTAAAATTTGAAGATTTTTACGTTAACGATCAATATGGAGTAAAAGATATTTTGGTTGATAGTGACATAATTTATGTTTCCCTAATTGGAGAGAAAGAAAAAAATTGTCATGATTTGAAAATTATTAAATCAAAAATTAATAAAGAGTTTTTAGATTTTGAAATTTTTTATGAGACTCTTGAATGTGTAAATAAAAAAAATAAACATGGGTTTCGGGCACACCAAGGTGCTGGTGGCAGAATGGTAAAAAAGAATAACAGCTCGATTCTTTTTACAACTGGGGAATTTAGAAACAGACCACTTGCTCAAGATTTAAATAGTAATTATGGTAAGATTCTAGACATAGATACTTTTTCAAAAGAGGCAAAAATCATCTCTTTAGGGCATAGAAACCCTCAAGGATTATATTATAGCAATAAATATGATTTTATAATTTCAACTGAACACGGACCTAAAGGTGGTGATGAGGTAAACCTAAATAAAAATCCATTGAAACTGATTAAAAATTTTGGTTGGCCTATATCTTCTTATGGTGAGCACTATCATAAAAATTACTCCAAAGAAATTTTAGATCAAGCTCCTTTGAATGATTCTCATAAGAAATATGGTTTTACTGAGCCAATTAAATATTTTGTACCTTCAATAGGTATTAGCGAAATTGTGCCATTAGATAAAAATGACATTGAGTTTTTTATTGGAGCAATGGGGTCAGAAATAATTGAAAAAGATTTAGGTCTTCATTATATAAAATTTGATGAAAATAGAGATAAAATTACAGATCATGATTATGTTTTACTTAATGAAAGAGTGAGAGATATGGTTGTATCTCAAGATAGAAAAACTATTGTCTTATTTCTAGAAACAAGTGGCTCTATAGCAATAATTAAAAAAATTAAATAATTTAATTATTAAAAATTTTTTAAGATCTCAGCTTGTGCTGCGGCCAATCTTGCAATTGGAACCCTATAAGGTGAGCAAGAAACATAATTTAAACCTGCTTTAGAACAAAACTTAATGCTTTTAGGATCACCACCGTGCTCACCACAAATTCCAAGTTTTAATTTTTTGTTTTGGCTTTTTCCTTTTTCGACAGCGATTTCAACTAAATCAGCAACCCCATCATCTATTGAAACAAATGGATCAATTGAAAATATTTTATTATCCAAATAATCATTTAAAAATTTTCCACTGTCATCTCTACTAATTCCAAAAGTAGTTTGTGTTAAATCATTAGTACCAAAACTAAAAAACTCAGCATGTTTTGCTATTTCTTTTGCTTTTATAGCGGCCCTTGGAAGCTCAATCATTGTACCAACCATAAATTCTATTTTTACTTTATGTTGTTTTTGAACTTCGCTAGCAATATTTATTACTAAATCTTTCATTATTTTAATTTCAGCTTCTGTTGAAACTAGAGGAATCATAATTTCTGGAAAAGCTGATTTAATTTTTTTCTTTTTAAGCTCTACTAGCGCTTCAAAAATAGCTCTACATTGCATCTCATAAATTTCTGGAAATGATATACCAAGTCTACAACCTCTATGACCCAACATTGGATTTTGTTCATGAAGTTCTTCTATTCTAGACTCTACTTCTTTAATTGAAAGACTGACTACATTTGCAACTTCACTAATTTCTTTTTCTGTTCGAGGTAAAAATTCATGTAAAGGAGGATCAAGCAATCTGACTGTAACAGGTAGCCCACCCATAATTTTGAAAATCTCTACAAAATCTTTTTTTTGATGGGGTAAAAGTTTATCGAGTGCTCTAGCTCTATCTTCTTTAGTTTTAGACAGTATCATTTCACGAACAGATAAAATTCTTTCTTCATCAAAAAACATATGTTCTGTTCTACAAAGACCAATACCTTCTGCTCCAAAATCTTTTGCTGTTTTTGTATCCTTTGGTGTTTCTGAATTTGTTCTAATATTTAATTTTCTAAAACTATCAGCCCATGACATTAATTTAGAAAAATCACCAGAAATTTCTGGTTTTACAGTCGCAACACTTCCCGAAATAATTCGACCTGTAGATCCATCAATAGTTATAATTTCGCCTTCCTTAATTTCCATTGATTTAGTTTTGAACGATTTGTTCTCATAATTTATATCAATTTCACTTGAGCCAGAAACACATGGTCTACCCATTCCTCTTGCAACAACTGCAGCATGACTTGTCATTCCTCCTCTTGCAGTTAAAATACCTTTGGCTGCGTGCATTCCTTGAATATCTTCTGGAGACGTTTCCACTCTAACTAAAATTGTATCTTGCATCATCCCCGTTAATCTTTCAGCTTCTTCTGAAGTAAAAACTACCTTTCCACTTGCAGCACCAGGAGATGCTGGCAAACCATTTGCAATAACATTGATTGAACTTTTTTCATCTAGAGTGGGATGAAGTAAAGTGTCTAAAGAATTAGGATCAATTCTTAAAACAGCTTCTTTTTTTGAAATTAATTTTTCTTTAACCATATCAACAGCAATCTTTACAGCTGACTTAGCTGTTCTTTTTCCAGATCTTGTTTGAAGCATCCATAGTTTTTTATTTTCAACTGTAAATTCGACATCTTGCATGTCTTTATAATGTTTTTCTAATTTTTTTAAGATTTTATGAAGTTGATTATAAACACGAGGCATCACCTCTTCCATTGATGGAGCTTTTACTTTTGCTTGTTGTCTTGCTTTTTTGGTAATGTATTGAGGGGTTCTTGTGCCAGCTACCACATCCTCACCCTGTGCATTAATTAAATATTCACCATATATTTCATTTAAACCATTTGATGGATTTCTTGTAAATACTACACCTGTTGCACAATCTTCACCCATGTTACCAAAAACCATTGATTGAACATTTACCGCTGTTCCCCATTCAGCTGGAATTTGATTTAATTTTCTAT
>CABXKF010000019.1 GCA_902512765.1 uncultured Pelagibacteraceae bacterium
TTTAGCAATGTTTGTGTCGTAGACCCTTTTTTTTCTTTAAAATCATTAAAATTAAACGGACTACCGGAGGAAAATAGCTCATATATATTTGCTCCCTTCAATTCTAGCATCACAAACTGATCAGTTACATCTACAACTGCACCCAAACTAGTTTTTGAAATACTATTGTACAGATTTTCTTCAAGATCATATTTATTTGAATCTTTTTCAATTTTATCATTTGATACAACCAACCACTCATCAGGACTAAGCCAAATAGATGTGAGTTTTGAGCTAGAAGAAGATGTATTTGCTTCTGTGGGTAAAATCATATCTAGATGTTTTCCAACTGTAGTAAAGAATTCTCTTTTACCTCCTCGTAAATTAAGTTTCATTATAGGAGATATTTCTTTTATGGTTAAATCGTTATAATTAATCTGATTATCAATCGGTGAATTATAATTAAGCATTTAACCTCTTATTTTCTGTGTCAAAAAAGACTGGATTTTCTATAGTGACATTGATTGTTTTATCTTCCATTGGAATAAATAATTTTTTTCCCATCATATTTTTTCCACCTCTTACAACAGCTAAAGCAATAGATTTTTTTAAATTTGGACTGTAGTAACTTGAAGTTACATGACCAAGCATATTAACTGGAGATTGATTTAAATCAGAAACGATTTGAGCGCCTTCTTCTAAAACTATATTTGGATCATCTGTTAAAAGTCCAACTAATTGTTTACGCTCTTCTTTCATGGTATCAGATCTATAAAGTGATCGTTTACCGATAAAATCATATTTCTTTTTGCTTACTATCCAATCCATTTGAAGATCAATAGGTGTCATCGTTCCATCTGTGTCTTGGCCAACTATTATAAATCCTTTTTCTGCTCTTAATAAGTGCATAGTCTCAGTTCCATATGGAGTGATGCTAAACTCCTTACCAGCCTCCATACATTTTTCCCAAATAGCTTTACCATAATTAGATTGAACATTGATTTCATAACTATGCTCACCAGTAAAACTAATTCTCATAATTCTACATTTAATATTTCCAATCTGAGCATTTTTAAATGACATATGAGGGAAACTCTCTTCAGATAAATCTAAATCAGGAATTAATTTATTTAATATTTTCTTACTATTTGGGCCACAAATACTAGCTGTAGCAAAATGATCAGTGACAGAAGTTAAATAAACATCTAGTTCAGGCCATTCTGTTTGTAGATAATCTTCAAGTTTACCCAATACGTTTGCGGCCCCACCTGTTGTTGTTGTCATTAAGTAGTGATTTTCTCCAAGTCTTGTTGTGACACCATCGTCATAAACCATTCCATCTTCATTAAGCATCAAACCATATCTGCATTTACCTATACCAAGTTTTGACCAGGCATTTGTATAAACTCTGTTTAAAAACTCTGAAGCATCAGTACCTTGAATATCAATTTTACCTAAAGTTGATGCATCTAATATTCCAGCACTTTCTCTTGCTGCTTTGCTTTCTCTTTGAACTGCTTCATGCATTGTTTCACCATTTGCAGGGTAATACCAAGCTCTCTTCCATTGACCAACATTTTCAAATTCAGCTTTATTTTCTATGTGCCAATCATTCATAGGAGTTCTTCTAAAAACATCAAAATATTCACCAACGTTTCTTCCAACAATTGTTCCAAATGTTAAAGGTGTGTAGGGAGGCCTAAAAGTTGTTGTTCCAAGTTCACTCATTTTTACACCAGCCGTATCAGCTATTATTCCAAGTGCATGCATATTTCCAAGTTTACCTTGATCTGTTCCCATCCCAGTTGTTGTGTATCTTTTTACATGTTCAATTGATCTAAAACCTTCTCTCAAGGCTAATTTTATATCTTTAGCTGTTGCATCATTTTGATAATCAACAAAAGGTTTAGTTTTACCAATTGGTTTATCTGATGGTAATAACCAAATATTTCTTTTTGAATTTTCTTCTTCGCTTTCTATCAAGACATTGTCAAAATCTGTCTTATCAACTTTTAAAAATTGTTTTAAATTAGTTGATAAATTACTAATAATTTCTTTTAACTTAAAATCACCATTACAAGAGCCAACACTCATTTGTTCAGATGGATATATATTTGGCAAAAATACGTTATCATTTTCATCAAATTTTAATTTTCCACCTGATTGTGTAAATAAATGAACGGCTGGTGTCCAGCCACCAGCAACACCAAGACAATCACAAGAAATATTTATCTTACTACCGGTAACAGATAAACCGTCATTAGATAACATCATAGCAGAGATCTCGCTTAATCGTTTATAGCCTCTCGTATCAACTATTGTATGAGACCAATGAATTTTAATACCTGCTTCTTCTACAGCTTTTACAATCTTTGAATTTGAACTTTCTCTAATATCAATTATTGCTTCAACATTTATTCCTTTGTTGTGAAGACAAAAAGCACTTTCGTAAGCACTGTCATTATTTGTAAAAAAAACATTTTTTTTACCAGAAACTACACCATAAAAATCTGCATATTTTTTTACTGCTGATGAAAGCATTATTCCAGGTCTGTCATTATTATTAAATATCAGTGGTCTTTCTAAAGCACCTGTTGCAAGAATAACTTTTTTAGCTCTTATTTTTAAAAGTCTTTGTCTAATTTTTCCTTGTTTATCTTTGTTCTCTAAATGATCTGTTAAGTTTTCTCTCGCTAATAAATAATTATATCCATGAAACGCAGCAACACTAGTTCTTGTTTTAATTTCAAGATTTTTTATATTTCTTAATTCTTTTATTTCTTTTTTAAGCCAATCAGATGAATTTTGATTTTCAATCTTATTAAATTCTCTATTTTGATAAATTGTTGATCCACCCAATTCATTTTTTTCATCAACGAGTAAGGTTTTTAAGTTATTTTTAGCTGCATTTCTTGCAGCCAATATTCCCGAAATACCCGCCCCAACTACTAATACATCGCAATGAATATATCTATGATCATACACATCGGGGTCTCTTTCAGTTGGTGATTTGCCTAGTCCAGCTGAGTGCCTGATTACGTATTCATATTTTTCCCAGAAACTTGCTGGCCACATGAAAGTTTTATAGTAAAATCCAGCTGGTAAAAAAGCTGAAATAGCATTATTAATTCCTCCTATATCGTGATTAACACTAGGCCAACAGTTTTGGCTAGAAGCTTCCAAACCTTCATAAATTTCTATTTCCGTAGCTCTAACATTAGGTTCTGTTCTATTTGTGCCATCACTTATTTGAACAATCGCATTTGGTTCCTCAGAACCAGCTGTCATTATTCCTCTTGGTCTGTGATATTTGAAACTTCTCCCAACTAAATGAACATTGTTTGCAAGTAGGGCTGATGCAAGCGTATCTCCTTTAAACCCATGATAATTTTTTCCATTAAATTTAAAAGAAACTCTTACAGTTTCATCAATAAATTCACTCGGTTTTATTCTAAAATAAGTCGACATATCATTCAGCAGGGGGTTTTTCACCCATCTTATAAATTAATTTAATTTGATCATTAGATGTATCTCTAACCATATTAAACCATTTTCTACATCCGTGTGCATGGTTCCATCTTTCAAATTGAATACCTTTAATATTTTTTCGCATGAACAAATATTCTGCCCATTCATCATCACTTAATTCAGTGGGCTGTTTTGGTCTTTCTATATGAGCTTCTCCACCAGCTTTAAATTCCTGATGATCTCGCTCTCCACAATATGGACAATTTATTAAAAACATTAATGAGCAACCGCTGCAGCACCATGTTCATCAACAAGGTCACCACTTATAAATCTATTTAAATTAAATGCTGTATTAAGTTTATGAGGCTCATCATTAGCTATTGTATGAGCAAATAAATCTCCAGAACCTGGTGTTGCTTTAAAGCCACCTGTTCCCCAGCCACAATTAAAATAAAGCCCTTTAACAGAAGTCTTACTTAATATTGGACTAGCGTCTGGACAAATATCTACAATTCCTCCCCATTGTCTAAGCATTCTCATTCTACTAAAAATTGGATAAAGTTCTAAAATTGCATTTAATGTTCCCTCTACAATTTGATGACTTCCTTTTTGTGAGTAAGAAACATAATCATCAGTACCTGCACCTATAACCAGCTCTCCTTTATCAGATTGACTAACATAAGCATGCACTGCGTTTGACATTACAACTGTATCAATTATTGGTTTAACAGGCTCTGATACTAAAGCTTGCAAAGGTTTACTTTCAAGAGGTAATTTTAATCCTGCCATGTTTGCTATAACACTTGAGTGTCCAGCGGCAACCACTCCAATTTTTTTAGTTTTTATAAAACCTTTTGTAGTTTCAATACCATCGACACTATCTCCGTTTCTACTAATTCCTTTAACTTCACAATTTTGAATTATATCAACACCCATTTCATCTGCACCTCTGGCATAACCCCATGCAACAGCATCATGTCTCGCTGTGCCAGCTCTTCTTTGTAATGTGCCACCTAATACAGGGTATCTGATGTCAGGTGATGTATTTATAATAGGACAAAATTTTTTTACTTCTTCTGTACTGAGATAAACAGCGTCTATACCATTCAATCTGTTAGCGTGAGTTCTTCTTTTTAAATCTCTCACATCTTGCAAATTATGTGCAAGATTCATTACACCTCTCTGGCTAAACATTACATTGTAGTTAAGTTCTTGAGATAAACCCTCCCAAATTTTTAAAGCATGGTCGTAAAGACCAGCACTTGCATCCCATAAATAATTTGATCTAATTATTGTAGTATTTCTCCCAGTATTACCTCCACCAATCCATCCTTTTTCAACAACAGCAATATTTTTCATGTTATGTTTTTTTGCCAAGTAATAAGCTGTTGCTAATCCATGACCACCTCCACCAACAATAACAGCATCATATTCTTTTTTTGGAGCTGGGTCTTTCCAGGCTCTTTGCCAATTCTCATGATGTGAAAGAGCATTTTTCATCAAAGAAAATATTGAATACTTATTTTTCATAATTATCGAATAATTACTTTATAAATATTGAATTTTCAATACAATCACTTAATACACTATGTCATACGGAAGAGTGGGTGAGAGGCTGAAACCAGTCGTTTGCTAAATGACCGTGCGAGGAAACTTGTACCGAGGGTTCGAATCCCTCCTCTTCCGCCATCAAAATAGAGGCTGGTCTCTGAAAAAGTCTTTCATTAGGATGGGTTTTTTTTCTAGAATGTATCTATAAACATTGTAATTTTCTAAGACACGTTGAACGTAGTTTCTTGTCTCTCTAAATTTTATCAACTCAACCCAATCAACATAATTAATTTGATTTTTTTGCGGATTCTTATTTAATTTTTTCCAATATTTAACTCTATTAGGACCAGCATTGTATGCTGCCACAGCAAAAGGGTAGGCACCATCGTATTGTAAAATTAAACCAGCAATATAGTGAGACCCTAAATTTATATTATATTCTGGATCAGTAGTCAGTCTTGATTTTGAATAGGGAAGTTTAGCTTGTTTGGATACTAACTTTGCAGTGTAAGGCATTAACTGCATTAATCCTTTTGCTCCTGCATGACTGTTAGCGCTTAAGTCAAATTCACTCTCTTGTCTTATAATAGACAAAATAAAAGCACTTTCTGGAATTGTTCGTCCATTTATAGTTTTTGGTGTGCTAATTATTGGGTAGTTATATTTATTATGAAATCTTTTTTGATAAGATGATATTTTAGAAATTTGTATTGCAAAATCATATCTTTCAATATTGGTTGCAAGTTCAGCAGCTAAAACCTCACTTCCTTTTCCAATATTATCATTTGCTAAATGTCTTAAAACAAACTTTGTATATTTATCTTTTTTTAATTCATCCAAAAGATAGGCTATTTTCACTAATTCCTTATTAAAAAAAATATATCTATATTTATTGTCAACCAACATATCTTTATTTAGCTCAAATTTTTTATTTGGATTTAATTTTAAAAAAGCTAATTGACCATAGTAAGTAGTAAGATATTTTGCAGCCTCTTTATACCAAGTAATTGATTGTTCACGATCACCCAATTTTTCAAAAGTACGTCCTAACCAAAACGCACCACGAGAGGTACTTATAGGATAATTAACATTGTTATAAAAATTTTTAAAATGATCTTTTGCAATTAATGGATCATTTAAAAAACTTAATGCTATCCAACCACTCATCCATTCAGCAGCAGCATAATCAGCACCTTCTTCCATTCCATGATTGCTTGAAATTTTATAAGCATTTTCATATTTTTTCTCGTAAATAAGAGCTCTGGATATAATTTCTCGCTCTTTCCACCATTTTTCAGGACGCACTAAATACTCTTTGTTATTTTTGATTTTTAATAAAATTTCAACAGAAGAGTCTACACGACCTCTTTTTCTTCTCCATTTAAGCCTATCATAATTTAAGCCTGCATCATTTTTGAATTTATCAGGAACATTTTTTATTGCTTGATCTACCCCATAACCTTTTGTCATTAAAATTTGTCTAGCTGTATATAAAAGTTCATAATCTTTAGGTAGATACCTCAATAATCTTTTTAAACCCCAGTATTTACTATTCCAAGCTAGGTTATCAGCTCTTTTTATGTAATCATCGGCATTAAGGTATTTTTTAAATTTTTTTCTAAAAAATTTTAATTCATTTTTTGATAAATCTGCTGTAATCCATCCATCTTTAATAAACTTAATTCCCTTGGTTTTATCTCCAATTAAAATTAAACTTTCACCTAATATCATCATTCCATAGCCACTTGATGGGTTATTTCCGTCAAACCAGTTAATAATCTTTTTTGGAGATATTTTTGCTGTAGATAATTTGTGTTCAGCAAGAAATCTTAATCTACTAATTCTTGGATATTGACTATTCTGATCAATAAAAACCTTGTAATCATAGAATGAAGCTTGATTACCTGCTGTTAAAAGATATCTCCATTTAATAAAATTATATATAGATTTATCTTTTGCTTTTTTTGCAATTTTAAGCGAAGAGGTCCATCTACTTTTTTGCATTTCAGAAATTGCTTTTTTTGCAATACTAAAATCTTTTTTGCTATAATATTTAGATAATTTGACACGTGTTGTGGCTTTTTTTCCTGCTACGGTCGGTTTTTTTTTGGGAATTTTAAAAGATAAATTTGAAATTTTTTTGGGTTCAACTGTTATTTTTTTTTCGACAGTTTTTTTTTGATTTTTGTTTGGTTTTTTTATGGGTTTAAGAATATTCTTGGATATCTTTTTATTTAATTCATCCCTTGATAAATCTGGTTTTTTTAAAGGAATAATAGATATGACTTCTGCTGAAACATGATTGAAATTTATTAAAGTTGATATCATTAAAGATATAAATAATAATATTTTCAGCATAATCTTTTAGTATATGAATCTTTAAACTATGTTATAAGTATTTATGTTCAAAGGATCAAATGTTGCTTTAATTACTCCATTTAAAAATAATGGACTAGATGAAGAAGCGTATATTAGATTAATACATTTTCACATTGATAATGGTACAAGAGGCCTAGTTCCCGCTGGTACAACCGGTGAATCTCCAACACTTAGTCATGAAGAACATCAAAGAATTATTGATCTTTGTATAAAAGAAAGCAATGGCAAAATACCTGTCATTGCAGGAACTGGCTCGAATTCAACTGAAGAAGCAATTTCATTAACATCTCATGCTGAAAAAGTAGGGGCAAATGGAGCTTTAATTGTTACACCTTATTATAACAAGCCAACACAAGAAGGCTTATATCAACATTATAAAGCCATCAATGATAAGTGTGGAATTCCAATTATAATTTATAATATTCCAGGTAGATCAGTAATTGACATGTCTGTTGATACAATGGCAAAACTTTTTGAATTAAAAAATATTGTAGGTGTTAAAGATGCTACTGGTGATCTTGATAGAGTTGATCAGCAACTGTCTAAAATGGGAAAAGAGTTTATTCAATTGACCGGTAATGATGATAATGCACTTGAGTTTAATAAAAGAGGTGGTGTTGGCACTATTAGTGTAACTGCAAATATAGCTCCAAAATTATGTTCTGATTTTCAAAAATTGTCAGTCTCCAATAATCAAGACGATATTAGCGAAGCTAGTAAATTAGATAGCATTTTGCAGCCAGTCCATAGTGCAATGTTTATTGAAAGTAATCCAAGTCCAGTCAAATATGCTGCAAAATTAATGAACTTATGCGATGATGCCGTAAGACTGCCTTTAGTAAAAACTTCTGATAATGCCAAACCTATAATTCAAAAAGCTTTAGAATCAGCAAAATTGATTTAATGAATAAAAAAACCAATCCTGGTTTAAAGATTATTTGTTTAAACAGAAAAGCAAGTTTCAATTATTTTTTTGAGGATCTTTTAGAGGCAGGTATTGTTTTGAAAGGATCTGAAATTAAATCTATAAGAGATGGCAAAGTAAATATCGCTGAGTCTTATGCTGTAGAAAAAAATGGTGAATTAATCTTAATTAATTCTCATATAGCATCTTATAAACAGGCAAGCTACTCAAATCACAATCCAACAGATGAAAGAAAACTTTTATTAAATAAAAAAGAAATCAAAAAATTGATTGGTAAAATGCAAAGAGATGGCTTTACAATAGTTCCTACAAAAATGTATTTTAAAAATGGAAAAGCAAAAGTTGAATTAGCTGTTGCAAAAGGAAAAAAACAATTTGACAAAAGAGCTACAAAAAAAAATAGAGATTGGAATCGTGATAAAGCAAGATATATCAGAAAATCAAGTTAGGAATATTTTTTTAGGCATAGGTTCAAACTTAGGAAATAGATTTTTAAATATAGAAAAAGCCAAATCTCTTTTAATTGAGCACAACATAAATTTAATTTCTGTATCAAATTATTATGAAACACCCTCTTGGCCAAATCCTAAAAACCCCAAATTTATCAATATTGTATTAAAAGTTAAGTGCTCATATAAACCTTTAGAATTGTTGAATTTATGCAAAATAATTGAGGCTAAGTTAGGAAGAAAAAAATCTCCTAGAAATTCACCTAGAGTTTGTGACATAGATATAATTGATTTTAATGGATTGGTATTTAATGAAAAACTTAAACTTCCTCATGCTATGATGCATCTGAGAAATTTTGTTTTAATTCCATTGTTTGAAATTCAAAAGGAGTGGGTTCACCCTATTAAAAAAATGGATATAAAAAAGTTAATTTTAACCCTATCAAATAAAGATATTAGATCTATTAAACAAATTTGAATTAATGTTATAATAAAAAATGCTTAATTCGAATGATTTAATAAACAAGGTAAAAGTTTACAACAAGTTTTTAAATCCAGAAAGATTAGATAAAGCTTTTAATTTTGCTGTTAAAGCGCACCAAAATCAAAAAAGAGCATCAGGAGATCCTTATTCAGTACATCCTATAGAAGTAGCAAATATTTTAACCGAACTAAAACTAGACAGCGCAACAATTACCACTGGTTTACTTCACGATACTATTGAAGACACCTTTGCTACATATGAGACTATCAAAAGTGAATTTGGTCATGAAGTAGCAGAATTAGTTAATGGTGTTACAAAAATTTCTGTTTTTGAAAATACAGCGGGGTCAAATTCAAAAGTAGAAAATTTTAGAAAATTAATTCTAGCCACATCAAAAGATATACGTGTTTTGTTAGTAAAAATTGCTGATCGACTTCATAATATGAGAACTATTAAAGCAATTCCTAAAGAAGAAAAGAGACAAAGAATAGCTCAAGAGACTATGGAAATTTATGCACCATTAGCTGACAGAATGGGAATGCATAGAATAAGAGATGAACTTGAAGATTTGTCTTTTGAAATTTTAAATAATGAAGCAAGAGAATTAATTAAAAAAAAACTTGATGAAATTAAATCAGATAAAAAAGATCTTTTTGAGTCTCTTTCTTTTGAACTAAGTGAAATTTTAAATGACAATTACATCAATGCTGAAATTCATGGTCGCGAAAAAACACCATTTTCAATTTGGCGTAAAGTTCAAAAAAAAAGAATTTCATTAGAGCAAATCACAGATATCATTGGATTTAGGATTACACTAAATTCAGTAGATGAGTGCTATAAAACTCTTGGTATATTTCATAAAAAATGGAACTGTATTCCAGGTAAGTTTAAGGACTATATATCTTCACCTAAAATAAATGGTTATAAATCACTACATACATCTGTAATTGGCTCAAATAAAAAACCAATCGAAATTCAGATTAGAACACATGAAATGCATGAATTTGCTGAGAGAGGAGTTGCTTCACATTGGAAATATAAATCTTCTGAGAAATTTAATTCTTTAAGTTGGAAAGAGTATGACTGGTTAAAAGATCTTGTTGAAATTATTGAAAAAAATGAAAACCCTGAACATTCTTATGAGTATACAAAACTTCAAATGTTCCAAGAGAATGTATTCTGCTTCACGCCAAAAGGTTCAGTTATAAAATTACCAAAAGATGCTACTCCAATAGATTTCGCATATGCTGTTCATACTAAAATAGGTAATACAGCTATAGGATGTGAAATAAATGGAAATAAATCAGAATTACAACATGTTTTAAGAAATGGAGACAGAGTTAATATAATTACATCTAAAAATCAGTCACCATCCCTGCATTGGATACCAACAACTAAAACAGGTAAAGCAAGGTCCGCTATTAGAAGATATTGGCACGACAAAGGTGAACAAAAAGAGGAGAAAATTAAGAAATATAATACAACCTTATGGATTTCATTACCTGATCAACCAGGTCAATTAGGCGATATAAGTTCTTTGATTGGCAGTCATAAGCTTAATATTTCAAATGTTGAAATGGCAGGTAAAAATGCAAAGTATATCAACTTTAAATTTAGATTGATAATTACCAATTTAAAAAACTTCACAAATTTTATTGCAGAGCTTAAGCAAAAAGGTATAAAATTTAAGATAATTAGACACGAAGATAAAAGAAATGCTTTCACTCAAAAAATCCTTAGATATTTTAAAAAAGACTGATGCTCTTTTAGAGGGTCATTTTGTACTATCTTCAGGGTTGCATTCTTCAAAATACATTCAGTGCGCCAAATTATTAAGTTTCCCATATTTGGCAAATGAAATTTGTAAATCATTAGCTAACAAAATTAAAAAAAAACATAATAAAATTGACTTGATCTTGGCACCAGCAATGGGGGGTGTGATTATCGGTTATGAAATCGGTAAACTTTTAAAAAAAGAAACAATTTTCTGTGAACGAGTTAACGGTAAGTTTAAATTAAGAAGAGGATTTAATATTAAAAAAGGTGCCAATGTTCTAATTATAGAGGATGTTATAACAACAGGAAAATCTAGTTTAGAGTGTGTTAAATTGATAAAAAAAGCCAATGCCAAACTTTTGGGTTTTGCATCTATTATAGATAGATCAACAATTAAATCTCTTAAAATAAAAACAGGAATTATTTCACATTTAAAAATCGAAGTTCCAACTTATAGTGAAAAACAGTTACCACAAAAACTTAAGTCAATTCCTATCACCACACCAGGAAGTAGATTTATTAAGTGAAAAAATTAGGTGTAAATATAGACCATATAGCAACTGTCAGAAATGCTAGAGGCGAACATCATCCAGACCCATATTATGCAGCATTACAAGTTATCAAGATGGGTGCTGACTCAGTAACTATTCATTTAAGAGAAGATAGAAGACATATTAATGACTTAGATGCTAAAAAAATTTGTAAATCAAAAAAAGTTTTGGTTAATCTTGAAATTTCTATGAATGATCAAATTGTTAAAAATGCTTTAAAAATAAAACCTGATTATATTTGTTTTGTTCCTGAAAATAGAAAAGAGGTCACAACTGAAGGTGGATTAAATTTAATCAAAAATAAAAAAAAAATAAAAAATATAATTGAAAAATTTAAAAAAAATAAAATTCGTACAAGTTTATTTATAAACCCATCCATTAGAGATATTAGAATGTCTAAGGAGCTTAATGCCGATTGTATTGAAATTCATACTGGTAAAATATCAAATCTAGTTAAGTCAAAGAAAAAATATAACGTTGAATTGGATAGAATAAAAAAGTGCTCAAAACTTGCAAAAAAACTAAACTTAGAAGTTCATGCTGGCCATGGATTAGATTATAAAACAACAAAAATATTATGCAAAATTAAAGAAATTAAAGAATTTAATATCGGTCATTTTATAATTGGAGAGTCTATTTTTTTTGGTTTATCAAGTGTAATAAAAAATTTTAAAAAGATAATTAAAAATTAATTTATGAAAATTCTTGGTATTGGCGTTGATATAATCGAAAATAAAAGAATTCAAAACTCAATTAAAAATCCAAAATTTAAAGATAGAATTTATAGTTCAAAAGAACTTAAATTTTCATCCTTATCCAAAAATAAAGTTGATTATTTTTCTAAAAGATTTGCGGCCAAAGAAGCTTTTGCTAAAGCTATAGGAACAGGATTTAGAAATAATTTAAATTTTAAAGATATAGAGGTAATGAATGATAAACTTGGAAAGCCTTATTATGTTAAAACAAAAAAAATCACCAAAATAATTAAGAAAAAATTTAATGTTAGAGATTTTAATTGTTTTTTATCAATTTCTGATGAAAAGAAATATTCAACAGCATTTACTATAATTCAAACAATATGAAACTAGACAAAGATTTTTTTTCTGAAAACATAAAAACGCTTTTTTATGCTTTAATCATTGCTATTGTAATAAGATCTTTGTTAATACAGCCGTTTTATATTCCATCATCATCAATGGAGCCAACATTACTTGTGGGCGATAGACTTTTTGTAACTAAGTATTCATATGGTTACAGCAAACACTCATTTCCATTTAGCCCACCCATTTTAAACAAAAGAATTTTATTTAATAGTCCAGAGAGAGGTGATGTAATAGTCTTTAAAACACCAGCAGATAACAGAACAGATTATATTAAAAGATTAATTGGATTACCGGGAGATAGAGTCCAGTTCATAGACGCTAATTTATATTTGAATAATAGTGAGATAATGAAATCTAGAGTTAAAAACAAGTTAGAGATAAATTGTGGTAGCAGAACTATTGATGTCTATAGATTTGAAGAAAAGTTATCTAATGGAAAAAAATTTCATACAGTTTATTTAAAAGATTATACCTATCAAAACTCAGATGTTTTTACAGTACCAGAGGATCACTATTTTTTTCTTGGAGATAACAGGGATTGTTCCAAAGATAGCAGATTTTTAACAAGTGTTGGCTATGTTCATAAAGATAATCTTGTTGGAAAAGCTCAATTTATTTTTTTTTCATCTGATAGAAAGATAGGAAGTATTTTTGCTTTTTGGAAATGGCCTAAATCAATTAGATTTAATAGAACTTTTAATCGAATTAATTAATGAATATTAATTATCAGGATTTACAAAAAAAAATTAATGTTAAATTTAAAAATTTAGATTTATTAATACATTCTCTTACACATAAAAGTTTCGATACAAACAAAAATAACGAAAAAATAGAATTTTTAGGAGATAGGGTTTTAGGATTAGTTATAGCTAAAAAACTTCTAGAAGCTTATCCAGATGAAAAAGAGGGCATACTTGATAAAAAATTTGCATCCCTTGTGAACAAAAAAACATGTTTAGAGATAGCAAAAAAAATTAATTTAGAAAAATTTATTCTAACTTTTAATCCAAAAAATAAAAAAATTAAAATTGAAGATAAGATCGTGTCAGATGGTTGTGAAGCTTTAATTGGAGCAATATATCTTGATAAAGGCATAATTGTAGCTGAAAAAGTAATCTTAAATTTATGGAAGGATAAAATTAAGGAGAGTGTTGTTACACAAATTGATGCTAAAACAAAATTACAAGAGTTAGCGTTAAAAAATTTTAAAAAGTTACCTAGTTATAAACTTATCTCTAGCACTGGACCTCGTCACAAACCGTCATTTAAAGTTGGTGTTAAACTTCCAATTTCAAAATATTTTTTTGGGTTAGGTAAATCTAAAAAAGAGGCTGAACAAAATGCTGCCATTGCATGTTTAAAAAGTATAAGATTATAAAATTATGAACTGGATTGATGAAGGTTTTTTAATTGGCAAAAATAGATATAGTGAGAATTCTTTAATTGCCGAATTATATACAAAAGATCATGGAAAAATATCTGGCATAATTTTTGGAGGCACATCTAAAAAAATAAAGAATTATCTTCAAATAGGAAATAGATTGCATGTTAACTATAATTCTAAAAGCGATAATAGAATTGGATATTTTAAAGTAGAGATTTTAAATGCTTACAGCCCTTTATATTTTGATCACAAGCAAAAATTATCATGTATTACATCTGCAACAAACTTGATCAAAATTTTAACTGCTGAGTCCCAAACTAATATTCAAGTTTACAAGATAATAGAAAATCTTTTCTTCATTTTAAAAGATAAACATTGGTTAAAAAAATATATTTTTTGGGAATTGGATTTACTAAAACTTCTTGGATACGATCTTGAGCTAGAAAACCTTGTTGAAAAAGATATGGTTGAAAATAAAACTGTTTATTATGCAAGTTCTTCAACAGAAAAAAAATATGTGCCTAATTTTTTAATTGAAAAAGAATTGGAGGTAAGTGATTTAAAAACTTTGTTGAATGGCTTGAAGTTAGTTGGAGATTATCTCGACAAAACCATTTTAAAACCAAATAATTTAAATTATCCAAATAATAGATTGTTATTTATTAATTCTTTGAAGTAGTTATTTTATAATTTTATCAATTCTATCTGCATAATAACTAACGATAGCGTTAGCTCCAGCTCTTTTAAAAGCAACTAAGCTTTCAAAAATAGCGTCTTCATTAATTAATTTTTTTTGTATTGCATTTGAAATTAAACTGTATTCCCCTGATACCTGATATGCAAATACTGGTATTTTAAATTTTTCTTTAATTGATTTAATAATATCCAAATAAGGCATCCCTGGCTTCACCATAACCATATCCGCACCTTCTTTAATATCTAGTGCAACTTCTCTAATAGCTTCGTCACTATTTCTAAAATCCATTTGATATGTTTTTTTATCTCCTTTTAGCGATCCTTTTGAACCTACAGCATCTCTAAATGGACCATAAAAACTTGACGCATATTTAGCCGCATAAGATAGGATCTGAACATTTTGAAATCTTGATTTATCCAATGCTTTTCTTATTTTTCCAATTCTTCCATCCATCATGTCAGATGGTGCTAATACATCACAACCCATTTCAGCTTGTAACAAAGATTGGTTGACCAAAACTTCTATTGTTTCATCGTTTATAATTTGATTTGATTTTATTAAACCATCATGACCATGTGATGTATATGGATCCAAAGCTACGTCACACATTATTCCTATTTGATTTTTAAATTTTTTTTTAATTTCTATTATTGCTTTACAAACTAAGTTGTTTTCATTCAGTGACTCTGATCCAATTTCATTTTTTAAATTATTTTTAGTTTTAGGAAAAAGAGCTACCATTGGTATTTCTTTTTTAATTGCTCTATCTATAATTTGAGACAATCTGTTAATTGTATATCGATAAACACCAGGCATTGATTTTATTGATTCTTTTTTATTAGACCCATCTATTAGAAAAATAGGTAATATGAAGTCACTTGGACTTAATGTATTTTCTTGAATTAATTTTCTAGACCAAGAATACTTCCTATTGCGTCTAAGTCTCAAGTTTGGATATTTTCCTGTTATCATGTTTTAATTTTTCTTTCAAAATGCGACAAATGTAATATACAAATATAGCTTAAAAAGGGTATTAAACAATTATTAAGGGTAAAAATATAAATATTATGACGCTAGATTTCCAAGATTTTCAAAAACAAGACGTAAATTTTGACATTAAAGAATTACAAAAAGCATATAATGAAATTGTAAAGATTAAGAATTTTGATGGTCCCGAAGGTATTACTAACTTTGGAGCTATATCTTTAACTCAAATTCCTGGCGATCCTGAGTCAATAAAAGGGCACAAAGCGAGAGGAGTTTTTTGGACTTACCCAGACTCTTCAGGAAAAGAACAAATTAGAGACGAGAAGATAAACGAGTCTGCTTATTCAGAATTTATTGACGATTATAAAAAAACTTATTTTAAAGAAGTTTTTGATGTGTTGTCATCAAAATATAAATTAGGGAGAATTAGAATTTTATTAAAACAACCAAGATCTACTTTAAGTTGGCACAGAGACCCAGAGCCACGATTACACATTCCGATAATTACAAACCCTGGATGTCATATGGTTATAGATAATGTCGCAAAACATTTGCCTGCTGATGGTTCTGTTTGGATTACAAATAATACTAAATATCATAATGCATTTAATGGTGGTGAAGAAAATAGAATTCACCTAGTTGCTTGCGTATTAGATCATAAATTTAATTAATTTGAAAAAAATATATATTTCATCAGATCACGCTGGTTATAAATTAAAAGAAGTTATAAAATCACACTTATCAAAAAAAAAAATATCCTTTCAGGATATGGGCCCTTATAATGATGACAGTGTTGATTACCCTGATTTTGCTCATAAAGTAGCCAGAAAAGTTAAAACTAATAAAAATAATGTTGGTATTTTGGTTTGTGGCTCAGGCATGGGGATGAATATTGCGGCGAATAGACATAAAAATATTCGTGCAGCACAATGTTTTAATTTGAAATCAACAAAATTATCGAGATTGCATAATGATGCAAATATCATTACATTAGGCTCTAGGTTATTGACTAAAAGAATTGCTTTAAGTTGTGTGAGTGTTTTTTTAAATACTAAATTTGATGGTGGAAGACATTTAAAAAGAATAAAGAAAATATAATTATGTCTAGTGAAAAAAATTATATAAATGATAGTTACAGAAGTTTTTTTGAAGATAGTTTGTCTTTAAAAGATCCGGAACTTTATAAATCTATCAAAGATGAATTAATCAGACAACAACAACATATAGAGCTAATAGCCTCTGAAAATATAGTTTCTCAAGCAGTTCTGGAAGCTCAGGGTTCAGTTTTAACAAATAAATATGCAGAAGGTTACCCTGGTAAAAGATATTATAATGGCTGTGAACATGTTGATGTTGCTGAAAATTTAGCAATAGAAAGATTAAAAGAATTATTTAATTGCAAATTTGCAAATGCTCAGCCTCATTCTGGTGCTCAGGCAAATGGTGCTGTATTTTTAGCTTTACTGAATCCAGGTGATACTTTTATGGGAATGAGTTTAAATTCTGGAGGTCATATTACACATGGGTTAAAAATTTCAATGTCAGGTAAATGGTTTAATGCAATTGGATATGATGTAGATAAAGACTCTGAACTTATTGATTATGATAATGTTGAAAAACTTGCTTTGGAGCATAAACCAAAATTAATCATAGCTGGTGGCAGTGCTTATTCAAGAGTTATCGATTTTAAAAGATTTAGAGAAATTGCAGACAAAGTAGGCGCATACCTGATGGTTGATATGGCACACTTTTCAGGTCTAGTTGCTGGTCAAGGGTATCCTAATCCTTGCGAACATGCTCATGTAGTTACCTCAACGACCCATAAAGTATTTAGAAGTGCAAGAGGTGGTATAATACTTACTAATCATGAAGAGCTTTCTAAAAAATTTAATACTGCTGTATTTCCAGGTTATCAAGGTGGACCTTTAATGCATATCATAGCAGCTAAAGCTGCTGGATTTTTAGAGGCATTACAACCAGAGTTTAAAGATTATATTAAATCGGTTTTATCAAACGCTAAAATATTAGCAGAGACTTTAAAAAATAACGGTTTCAAGATTTATTCGGATGGAACTGATACCCATTTAATGTTGGTAGACTTAAGACCTTACAATGTTAAAGGAAACTTGGCAGCAGAAAGCTTATCAAGAGCAAATATAACTTGTAATAAAAATGGAATTCCTTTTGATGTAGAAAAACCCATGATTACATCCGGTATTAGACTAGGTACGCAAGCAGCAACTACTAGAGGTTTTGGTTTAAATGAATTTAAAACTGTAGGTGAGCTGATAACTAGAAATTTAAAAGGATTATCAGAAAATCCAACTGATAATTCTAAGATTGAAAATGAAGTTAAAAATGAAGTTATTTCTTTAACCTCATCATTTCCAATATATAAGAACTTATAGTAAATGATTTGTTCAATTTGTAAAAAAGGTGAAACCTCAGTTGTTGACTCTCGTCCTACTGAAGACGGTACTGCTATCAGAAGAAGAAGACTTTGTGTTTGTGGAGCTCGTTTTACAACATTTGAAAGAGTCCAGTTTAGAGAAATTATGGTTGTAAAAAAAAATGGAAGAAAATCTTCCTTTGATAGAGATAAATTGTCTAAATCAATTTATATCGCTCTTAAAAAACGACCTATAGACACAGAAACGGCTGAAAAATTTATAAGCAAAATTTCAAGAGCTTTAGAAGAACTTGGGCAAAGTGAAATTTCAACAAATACGATTGGAACAATGGTGATGGAAGGTCTTAAGGAATTAGATCCTGTTGCATATGTTCGATTTGCTTCAGTTTATAGAAACTTTAGAGAAGAAAAAGATTTTGTACAATTTGTTGACAAGCTTGATGTCTACAAAAAAAGATAAATTTTCAATAAAAGATAAACTATATATGGAGCTTGCTCTTGATTTAGCAAAATCTCGAGAGGGTCATACAGGACCAAATCCTTCAGTAGGTTGTGTAATTGTAAAAAATGATAAAATAATATCTATTGGTCAAACATCTTTAAATGGAAGACCACATGCTGAATATAATGCAATTAAAAATTGTTATGAAGATGTCCAGGGTTCAAAAATGTATGTAACGTTAGAACCATGTTGCCATCAAGGTATTACAGCACCATGCACATCAGTAATTATTAAGTCAAAAATTAGTGAGGTTATTTATTCA
>CABXKF010000020.1 GCA_902512765.1 uncultured Pelagibacteraceae bacterium
CAGCTACCAATTCTGGCATTGCAGTCATTGGAATTTTATATGCAATAAAAGCGCCTATTAATCCACCAATTAAAAGAAATATTAAAACAACTACAAATCCAGTTGAAAAATTACCCATAGATAAGAATGTAACTGTAATTGCAATAGTCATTCCTAAAATACCAAAGTAATTTCCTTGTCTGGATGTTTCAGGTGAAGAAAGTCCTCTTAAAGCTAAAATGAATAATACTCCTGAAATTAAATAGAATATGGCTGATAAATTTGCTGATAACATTATTTATCCTTTTTCTTTTTTTTATACATCGCAAGCATTCTCTGTGTTACTAAAAAACCACCAAATATATTAATAGCTGCTAGTGATATTGCTAAAAATCCAAAGATACTTGAGGTGTTAAATATAGTATTAGAATTCCCTGCCAATCCTGCAATAATTGCACCTACAATTATGACAGATGAAATAGCATTGGTAACAGACATTAAAGGTGTATGAAGTGATGGGGTAACGCTCCAAACCACATAGTATCCAATAAAAATTGAAAGGATAAAAATACTTAATCTGAATATAAAAGGATCTATTTCCATAATTTTATTTTATTAACGTTTTTTCAATTATCTCGTCTTCTAAATTTATATTAATTTTATTATTTTCTTTATCATATAAATTCGACACAAAATTGAATACATTTTTAGCATATAAATTAGATGCTGAAGTTGGAAGTTTATTTAAAATATTACTTTCCCCCATTATTTTAACACCATTGCTATCTACAATTTCATCAACTTTAGTGCGTGCTGTGTTTCCTCCTTGAATAGCAGCTAGATCATAAATGATTGAACCTGAGCTCATATTATTAATCATGCCTTCTTTAATAATTACTGGTGCTTTTTTTCCAGGAATTAAAGCTGTGCAAATTACAATATCAATTTTTTTTAATGTTTCTGACAATAATTCTTCTTGTTTCTTTTTAAAATCGTCTGATGCTTCTTTAGCATAACCTCCTTCAGTTTCTAAATTATCAGCTCCTTCAACTATTAAGAATTTACCTCCTAAACTTTCAACTTGCTCTTTTGAAGCCAATCTTACATCTGTTGCAAATACAATTGCACCCATTCGTTTTGCAGTTGCAATTGCTTGTAGTCCTGCAACCCCCGCACCAACTACCAATACCTTAGCAGCTGGTATTGTTCCTGCCGCAGTCATCATCATTGGAATTGCTTTTTCAAAATGAGCGAACGACTCTAATACTGCTTTATAACCCGCAAGGTTTGCTTGTGAGGATAATATATCCATAGACTGAGCTCTTGTTATTCTTGGAAGTAATTCAAGTGAAAAAGTATTGATATTTTTTTTAACTAAATCATTTATCTCATCTTTATTATTATATGGGTTTAACACCCCAATAAATGTTTGGTTTTCTTTTAATAAAGAACTTTTGTCATCATCTAATAAACCTAACTGAACAATAATATCTACACTAGATATGATTTCTTTTTCATCTTTTGAAATTGATACTCCTAATTCTTTGTACTCTTCATCTTTAATTCCAAGATGACTTCCATAGTTTTCAGGTAAATAAACCTCAAGACCAAGAGATATATATTTTTTTGCAATCTCAGGGGTAATTGCTATTCTTTTTTCAATTTTTTGATTTTCTAAAATAGAAGCAATTTTCATACATTGATCTTATAGTAAGAATATTGCCATTAAAACTAAAACACCAATGACTGCGACGGTTCCCCACAAAACAAATTTTGTAAAATTATTCCATGTATTTTTATGGTTTTCATTGTCCATAAAAATTACTTTTGTCTTGCTTTAAATTTTGGATTAGTTTTATTGATAACGTATACACGACCTCTTCTTCTAACAAGTTTAGAGTTAAGATCTCTTTTTTTAATTGACTTTAGTGAGCTTTTTATTTTCATAATTTTTACCCTTAATAAACGAAGTTACGTAATCTTTCAAATCTATTTTTCCATATTTATTAATAATTTTACGATTATTAGATATTTTGGTTAATGCTGACGCATATCTCTCACCAAGTCTTGGTTTAAGGTAAGTTATTTTGGTTTTATACATTTTGGCAAGATCGTTAATAGAGTAAGATTTTTTATGACTTATACTATAATGAACACATTTGCTTTTCTTCCATGCATCAATACAAATATTAATAGTATCATCAATATGAGTAAATCTTCTTGTTTGACTACCAGGTTTAACAATTGTTAAAGGTTTATTTTTTTTATATTGATCCTCAAAAATTCCAACAACAGTTGCCATATCTCCTACTTTAATCTGACCAGGCCCATATACATTATAGAAATAAATAACTTCAAATTTAAAATTAAACCATTTTCTTAAATTTTCCAATAATTCTAAATTTTTTGATTTAGTAAAAGCATAAGGAGATAAGTTTTTATCATTTCCTTTATTGCCAAGCGATGCAGAAGTTGCTGAATAAATTAGTTTAATATTGTGATCAAGACAAAATTTAAAAACAGCGTTAGAGCCAATAGAATTTGATTTAAAACATTCATCAAATTTTTTAAAACTTTGATAAATTCTTGCGAATTCTCCAAAATGAAAAATAGAGTGAATCTGTTTTGTTACATTTTCTAAAATTTTTGAAATATCAACAGTATTTGCATTTAAATATCTAACTCTGATATTTTTAATATGATTTTTTTTATTACCTGACGAGTAATTATCTAAACTAATAATTTTTTTATTTGTTTTTTTTAAAAGAGATTTAATCAAATTAGATCCAACAAATCCAGCGCCACCAGTTACAATTATGAGATTTTTCATTTTAGATATGCCTGGCAATGTCCTACTCTTCCGTGTCTTAAGACAAAGTACCATTGGCGCTGAAAGGCTTGACTGCCGAGTTCGGAATGGGATCGGGTATTACACTTTCGCAATAATCACCAGGCGGGATGCTTATATTACAATTTTAAATGAAAACAAGTTATTATTTAAAAGATAAAAAGCAAAAAGTGATGATTTTCAATGGAAATCAATTATTTCTTATCTGTTTTCTACTCCAGAGTAAAAAGGGAAGATTTAAAATCAATGCAATATTTAACCAATTACTAAATACATTTCCTGTTGGAATAATCGGCCAAAGATAGATTGCAATACCTGATAAAATACAAATTTCAAAATCACTAAAATAATATTTGCCCTTAATTTTAAAGATTAAATGTTTAAGCACATATTTACAAAAATAAATAAGGACTGTTAATAAGAATAAAAATCCAACTATTCCTGTTTCGCTCAATACTTGTATATATGAATTGTGAGGATGAGATGCACATGATGAAGAGCTTACCTCATATTTTTTATTGCTACAAAATTTTCTAAAATTCTTTACTCCCACCCCTAAAATTTTATTGTCTAAATACATTTTATAAGCTGTTATATAATGATGAGTGTGTTCTTTTGAAAAAATGTACAATTTGTTATTTATTGGGTTTTCAATAGTTTTTTTCAGATTCATTTGCATAATAGTTTGATCAATTACTCTCTCTTTTGCCGCAGGATTAATAAAACTTATTATTATAATCGATAAAATACTAGCAAACAGAATAGTTAATCTCAATTTGAGAAGTTTTTGAGAAAATAAAATAACAAAAATTGCAGAAAGATTAATATTAAAAAAAGCAGCTCTATCACCACTTAAAAAAATTAAAGCTTCCGATAATATGAATATAGAAATGAAAATTAAAAATATTTTATTTTTTTCTTTTATAACAAAAATAGATATTCCAAAAAAGATTGGCCAAAGCCTACTCAAATAACTTCCTAGCACTTGTTCGTCTCTAAAAAAACTAGATATTCTAGCAGACTCAGCATTATTCCAACCTAAAATATTTTCTCCAACAAAATATTCATAAAAACCATCTAAAATTAAAGCTGTAAAAGAAATAAAAATACAATAGAAAAAATATTTTATAAATTTACTATCTACATTTAATAATGCAAATATCGCGATTACAAAAACACCATATCTAAAGAAAAAGAATGAAATTTTTAAACTATCTAAATTAAAATTATTAAATAAAGTATTTATTATTAAATAAATCCAAAATGCAGAAAAAAAATAAAAATACTTATTATTGAAGTAAGAAAATTTTTTTTTTTTAATACAATAACCTAAAAAAAGTAAGCTAATTAATGAAACTGACAAATCACTTAAAAAAGGGCCTGTAATTAAAAAAAAGGGTATTAACGAGAATAAGGCTACAGGAAAAGTATAAAATATAAATTTTTCATTTGTTGAACTAAATATCATTAAGTTTCTTTATATTAAATATTATGTTTATCTAATATAGTATTAATTTATAATAGATAGTAAATTGGAAAAATTTAATTTTCAATAATATTTAAAATCTTATTGAAATTTATTTATAATTAAATTAAGCCATAGTTGCTGCTAAAATAGTTTTATGGATCATAAATTATTTATCTATTTATTTCTAAACTTTATAGTTTTGTTTTTATGTGCAAAAATTTCTTATCAATTAAGACTAGTAGATATTCCAAATAAAAGAAAAATCCATTCAAAACCCACAGCATTTACTGGTGGAATTGCGATAAGCATTATTTTATTAATCACTCTTCAAGCAGTAAATATTTTTGATAAAAGTTTAGGCTTAATATTGTCTTTCAGCTTTTTAATATCAATAGTGGGGTTAATTGATGATAAGTTTCATCTAAATATTGGTGGTAAATTAAGTTTACAAATTTTTCCGATTATTTATTTAATTGTTTTTGAAAATTTAAGTTTAATTCATATAGGAGATTATAATTATTTTAAATTGACACTTGGGAGTTTTGCAATACCATTTACCTTATTTTCTGTATTATTTTTAATAAATGCATTTAATTATTTTGATGGAATGGACGGGACTTTAGGTTTTACTACAATTTCTGTTTTAACTATTCTAATGTTTTTAGTCAAAGATCAAAATTTTAACTTGTTTTTAACAATTATAATAGTTCCAATAATATTTTTCTTATTTTTTAATTTTTCTATTTTTAAACTTCCAAAGCTATTTCTGGGTGATAACGGTAGTTTATTGTTGGGTTTTATAATTTCTTTTGTACTAATATACTTAGCATCCCAAAAATTTGTTCATCCTATCTTACTTGCCTGGTCTGTGGTAGTTTTTGTTTATGAATTTCTATCTGTTAATTTAATAAGATTAAAGAACGATCAAAATCCTTTTAAAGCAGGACAAGATCATCTTCATCATCTATTATTTAAAAAAACAAATTCTGCTTTTATTACAAATTCTTTTATTTTTTTTATTAATATATCTTTTTTTACACTGGGTTATTTTAGTTTTTTAAAGATAAATGCATTATGTTCATTAATTTTATTTATTTTATTTTTTATAGTTTTTTTTATTTTTAGATATAAATTTTCAAAAAAAATATAAATTAATATTTATTTTTTATTAGATTCTCATAAATATCTAAATGATGCTGAACTATTTTTTCAATAAAAAATTCTTTTTCAGCAAATTTTCTTCCAGCTTTACCCATGGCTACTCTTTCCTTGGGGTGCTCTATTAACCACTGAATTGCATTTGCTAGTTTTTCTGAGTCCTTAACTGGAACTATTAAACCAGTTTTATTTGGTATGATAGCATGACGACAACCTGGTACATCAGTTGTTACTACCGCTCTACCTGCTGCAGCAGCCTCTACAAGTCCTTTGGGGAAACCTTCTCTATAAGATGGTAAACAAATAATATGTGAACCATTATATAATTTAGGTATATCATTGTGGTATCCCAAAATCTCAACATGTTCCTCCTTTCTTATTTTATCCAAGTCCTCATGACTTAATCCCGTTGGATTACCAATATCAAGATCTCCAGCTAACAAGAATCGAGCTTGAACACCTCTTTCTTTAAGCAGCCTAGATGCATTAACAAATTCATATACGCCTTTATCTCTTAATAAACGGGCAGCAAAACATATTATAGGTATTCCATCAGGTTCATCTAAATTTGTGAAGTTTTCCAATTTTACACCAGATCCTCTCAATAATTTTACTTTAAATGAATTTATAACACCCCAATCTACTAATACTTTTAAATCATCTTCATTTTGAATAATAATTTTTTGATTAAAATGATTAAAAGCAAATTTATAAAGAGGATAAAGCAATAAACGTAATAATTTACTCTTTAAATCATTTCTAATAAATAAAGTTCCAAGGCCTGAGACAGCAGAAACCAGAGATGGTACATTAGTCAAGCGTGAAATAATTCCACCATAAAGATAAGGCTTAATTGTAACTAAATGAGCTATGTCAGGTTTTTCTTTTCTAAAAAAATTCCAGATATTAAAAAGTGTTAATATATCGTAAAATAAATTAACACCCCCACGTTGCATGGGAATATGTTTCATCTTAAAACCTTTTTGTTCTAAAAATTTTAGATCAGAACCACCAAGTTCACCATACCCTATAACTATTTCAAACCCTTTAATTTTTGCAGCTTCAGCAATAGGTAAGCGATGAGAATAAAAAAAATTTAAATCGTTTATAAGAATTAAAAGTTTAATAATTTACTCCTTTAATTTAGTTTAAGATAAATTTTTATTATTTTTTTTTATAACCAATTACAGTCCAAAAAGGGACTGAATTTTTAAATTTAATTTTTTCTAATCCTGAAGTTTTCATCATTTGATAAATGTCATTTTTGGAATAACGTTTTTCAAAAGGTGTTCCAAATCTATCTCTTGAATCTGTGCGCATTACATAAAAACTTGTTTTTCGATAAAAACGAAGTGGAAAATTATTGAAATTAATACCTATATTTTCAAGAATTAGTGAGATTTTTGCTAATGGAAAATAAATAAATAAAGCAATAATATCACATATCAAAAAGTTTAAAAACTTTGGCAATTTTGAAATTATCAATCTTAATAAGTTGGATAAATTCCACAAATATTTAAACCATAAAGGGCGATTATCAAGAGCATAATAGATATAAAGCAATATTGGTGCTCCAGGTTTTAATAATTTTACACATGATTTTATTGCTGCTTTTGCATTTGGAACATAATGCAAAACACCTAACATATAACCAAAATCTTGTGAATTATTTTTTAAACCACTACTATCCAAAGATTTTTGGTGATATTGAATATTTTTAAATTGTTTAAGTTTTTTTTTTGCAACATGTATTGCATTTGATGGATCCACACAATGAAGCTTACCAACCTTGGGTGAAACAAATTTGGCCCATCTGCCTGTACCACAACCCATATCAAAACCTTCTGATGATTTTGACAATCTTTTCCAAGGAAATATGGAAAAATAATTTTTAAATATTTTTTTAGCCTCACTATTATCCATGCCTGATTGATCATATCGTACCCACTGATCACTAAAACTCTTAACAGTATTTTTATCTAAATTTTTCATAGCTGATACTCATTATTAGTTTAATTTAAAGTCGTAAATCAATTTTATCTGATTTAAATAAATTTTTTAAATCATAAATAACGTTCGTTTTTTTACATAAATTTTTAATAGTATTTTCTCCTAAATTTTTAAATACATCATGAGCTACGGTGATCAATAAACCATCGTAAGTGTTTTCTTTTAGTGTACTAATTGGATTAATATCATATATTTTTTTGATGTCTTCTTTGTTTGCCCACGGATCATAAAGATCTAAGGCACAATTTGATTTTTTGAGACTATCAAAAAGATTTTTAACACCAGAATTTCTAATATCTGCACAATTTTCTTTGAAAGTTACTCCCATAATCAAAACATTGGCATTTTTAATTTCAATATTCTTTTTTTTCATTACAGAAAGAAATTGTGACGCAACATGTTCACCCATTCTATCATTCAGCTTTCTTCCGGCTAATATAATCTTTGCTTTATAACCAACACTTTCTGCTTTATGTGTGAGATAGTAAGGATCTACTCCAATACAGTGTCCACCTACTAAACCTGGTTTAAAAGGTAAAAAATTCCATTTACTTGCTGCTGCATCTAAAACAGCTTGCGTATCAATATCAAGTTTACTAAAAAGTATTGACAATTCATTAATCAGAGCAATGTTTAAATCGCGCTGCGTGTTCTCTATTACTTTCGCAGCCTCTGCAACTTTTATACTTTGTGCTTTATGGGTCCCTACTGTAATAATTTCATTATACAATTTATCAACTAAATCGGCAACTTCAGGTGTAGAGCCTGAAGTAATTTTTTTAATATTTGAGATGTTGTGATATTTATCTCCTGGATTAATTCTCTCAGGGCTATAACCACAAAAAAAATCTTGATTAAAATTTAGTTTAGAAAATTTTTCTAATATTTCCACACATTCTTCTTCGATACAACCTGGGTACACTGTGGACTCGTAAATTACTAAATCTCCCTTTTTAAGTATTTTGCCAATAATTTCGCTTGCTTTTAATATTGGCTTTAAATCTGGTTTTTTAAGATCATCTATAGGGGTAGGTACAGTAATAATAAAACAATTTAATGATTTAAGATCTTCTACATTGCTTGTTAGTCTTAATTGTTTTGCGCTATGTAAAACATTTTTATTAAATTCTAAATTCTTATCAAAACCAGAAATTAACTCTTTAATTCTTTCTTCGTTAATATCAAAACCAATTACGTTTTTTTTTTTTGAAAATTCTAAAGCTAGTGGCAACCCAACATAACCTAGGCCGATAATACCCAATTTAAGATCTTTAATTTTGCTAATCATTTTTGAAAAAATTCTTTATACCATTTAACAAAATTAGAAACCCCATCTAAAACTGATGTTGAAGGCCTATAATTAAACTGTGTCTTTAAGTAATCAACATTGGCATATGTATCTGGTACATCGCCAGGTTGTAACGGTAAAAAATTAATTTTAGCTTTTTTCCTTAGCGCCTTTTCTAAAGCTTCAATATAATCCATAAGTTGCACTGGTTTATTATTGCCAATATTATATATGCTCCATGGCGCATTACTAGTTGCAGGATTTGGATGATTACCATTCCAATTCTTATTACTAGCCGAAGGGTGATCAAGTGTTTTTATGACTCCTTCCACAATATCATCAATGTAAGTAAAGTCTCTAGTATGTTTGCCATGATTAAATACATCTATAGGTTTTCCCTCTAAAATATTTTTTGTAAACTTAAATAATGCCATATCTGGTCTACCCCAAGGACCATACACAGTAAAAAATCTAAGACCCGTTGTTGGTAATTTGTATAAGTAACTATACGTATGTGCCATTAGTTCATTAGATTTTTTTGAAGCTGCATAAACAGATAAAGGGTGATTTGCACAATCATTTTCTGAAAAAGGCATTTTAGTATTTGCTCCATAAACACTTGAAGTACTAGCATAAACCAAATGTCCAATTTTATAATGACGACAATTTTCTAAAATATGAGCAAAACCAACAATATTACTGTTAACATAAGCAAGCGGGTTTTCTATCGAATACCTAACACCTGCTTGGGCCGCTAAATTTACAACTTTTTCAGGCTTGTGATCTTTAAATATTTTTTCTAGGCCATCTTTGTCACTAATATCCATTCTATAATGTTGATAACCTGAATATTTTTCTAACCTTTGTAAACGAGACTCTTTTATTTTTGGATCATAATAATCATTATGGTTATCTATTCCTACAATTCTATCTCCACGTTCTAGAAGTTTTAAACATAATTCGGAACCAATAAAACCAGCTGAGCCAGTGACTATAGTTTTTTTCATATTTTTAAATTTATATAACCTAGTTAAATAATTTAGGTGTTAATTACATTAATTATAATGATTAATGAAACAAATTTTATGTTTAAACTAAAGTAATTCAGCTACTAATTTTATAAACTCTAATCCATGCTTCATTGTAAGATTTAAGCATTTTATCAATATTAAATTTTTCTTTTATTTTTAATCTTGCTTTAGTACACCTTTTGTTCCAGTTGGCAGAACCTACTTCAAGAAGTGCCTTTTCAATCGCTTCAGCTAATTTAATTTTATTTCTTGGAGGAACTACCCAGCCAGTTTTACCGACAATCAAAGCTGAGTCACCAACATCTGTTGTTATACATGGTGTACCACAAGCCATTGACTCTGCCAAAACATTGGGGAAACCTTCTCCATAACTACTGCTCAAAACATGTATATCTAATCCATTCATCACTTCTGAAATATTATTTTTTCTACCAAGAAGCTTTACATTATTTGATAATTTTAATTTTTTTATATCTGATAATAAATTTATATTATTTTGATTTATGTTTGAGCCAACTAAAACACAAATAAAATCTATATTTTTAGATCGAATTATTGATAATGCTTGAAGTAAATTTAAGTGATCTTTTTGTAGATCATAGCGCGCAACATTACCAATAATTGGTATTTTTTTTTTTAGATTAACACTTTTCCGAAAATTAATTTTTTGAATTTTATCAATTTTTAAGATTGATAGATCATATCCATTTGGGATAAATTTCAATTTTTGTTTATCGTAGCCTTTTAATTCATAAATTCTTTTTGCTTTTTTCGACACAATTACAATTAGCTGAGGTATTACATAAGATAATTTTGATAATAATTTTATAATCAGAATAGTGGTTAATTTTGCTTTACCTGTTTCAATATTTGAATATCGAACATTCCAAATAATATTTTTGATACCAGACAATCTGGCGGCAATGCCTCCTAAAAAATCAGCGTGGACAAGCCAAGTTTGTATAACATCAGGTTCTAAAGATCGAATTAACTTTAAAAGAAAAAAAAATTTGTGAATTGAAAAAAAACTCATATTTAAACAAAAAACTTTGATACCTAATTTCTTTAATAATGAAAAATATTTTCCTGGGCCTTTTAATGAAATAACAATATGCATATTAATAGTGTCATATTTGCAGATTTTAAATAATGTAAGCTCTGCACCACCATCTCCTAGACCAGTTATTATATGTACTAATTTCATTTATTTATTTTCTAGAACAAATTTATAAATTTTTATATATCGAACTAAGAATATACTTTATAAATCATAAATATTAAAAATTTAGATATGATTCTTTTAGACTGTACTCTACGTGATGGAGGATATTATAATAATTGGGATTTTGAAACTCATCTTATACAAAACTATTTGTATGCAATGGATTCTTTACAAATTGATTATGTTGAAATAGGTTTTAGATCATTAAAAAATGATGGTTTCAAGGGAGGAGCTGCTTATAGCACTGACTCATTTTTAAATAGCTTTGACATTCCCAAAGGCTTAATAAATAAAATTGGTGTAATGGTTAATGGATCTGAACTTACAGATTCCAAAACTCAAATTTCTCGTTTAGAAAAACTGTTTAATCCCAAAAATAAATCACCCGTTACTTTAGTTCGAATTGCTTGTCATGTTCACGAATTTCATGACTGTTTGCCTGCTGCTAAATGGCTAAAACAACAAGGTTATTTAGTTGGTTTTAACTTAATGCAAGTAACAGAAAGTTCATTAGAGGAAATTACTGATATTGCGAAGAGTGCAAATAATTATCCTATTGATGTTTTATATTTTGCAGATTCTATGGGAAGCTTAAATTTAAACCAGTTAGAAGATATTGTTCAAGCTTTTCAAAAAGGCTGGAAAGGAGAACTTGGTATTCACACACATGATAATATTGGTCAAGCTGTAAGTAATAGTATAAGGGCAGTTCAGTCAGGTATAACTTGGGTTGACAGTACAATTACTGGTATGGGACGAGGACCTGGTAATGCACAAACAGAATATATAATTTTAGCTTTAGCCAATTATCGAAAAAAACAAGGAAATTATATAAAATTACTAGAATTAATTCGGCAACATTTTAAACCAATGCAGAATCATTATGGATGGGGTATTAATCCCTTTTATTTTCTATCTGGCCAAAACAGTATTCACCCAAGTTATATTCAAGAAATGCTACAAGACAAAAGTTATAGTGAAGAAGATATTTTAGCAGTCATTGATTTTTTAAAAATTAATGGAGGCAATAAATTTAGCCTTAATACTTTAGGATCTGCAAGACATTTTTATTCAGGTGAACCGCATGGTGCTTGGAAGCCACAAACCTTACTAAAAGATAAAACTGTATTAATACTTGGAAAAGGACCAGGTATAAAAAAATATCAATTTGCAATTGAAAATTTTATTGAAAAAACCCAGCCTTATGTAATCGCACTTAATACCCAAAATAATATTAAGCAAAACTTGATTAACGCTAATGTCGCTTGTCATCCTGTACGTTTACTAGCGGAGTGTAAAGATCTCATAAAACTTTCCAAGCCTTTAATTACACCATTTTCTATGTTGCCAGACTCTGTAAAAAAGGATCTTGCTAATAAAGAAATATTTGATTTTGGAATAAACATTAGTAATCAAGGTTTTAAATTTAATGAAAATCACTGTGAACTTCCATGCTCAGAGGTTTTTGCCTATTCTCTTGCAATAGCAAATAGTGGGCAAGCAAATCAAATTGTACTTGCTGGTTTTGATGGTTTTAATGCTGAAGATCCTCGACGTAAAGAGATGGATAAAATATTAAAAATCTATAAGGAAAGTAAAAATGCTCTATCTCTTAAATCTATAACACCAACACGCTATGAAATTCCTATTCAATCAATTTTTGGACTAAACATATGAAAACAATCATTGTAATTCCTGCTCGTTATAAATCTAGCAGATTTCCAGGTAAGCCCTTAATAAAATTATTAGGTAAACCAATGATACAATGGGTTGCTGAATTAAGTGCAAAGGTTGTAAGTCAAAAAAATGTATATATCGCTACTGAAGATTATAAAATTTTTAACTCTGTGACTGAAATGGGTTTTAAAGCTATTATGACCTCTAAAAAATGTCTCACCGGTACTGATCGATTAGCTGAAATTGCAAAGAAAATCAAAGCAGATATTTATGTTAACGTTCAGGGAGATGAACCATTAGTAAGCCCTAAAGATATTCAAAGAATAATTAATGCTAAAAAAAAATACCCTAATGAAGTTATCAATGGTTATACAGTTATAAGAAAAAATGAAGATCCTAATAGCATTAATAAACCTAAAGTAATATTTACAGAAAATAAACGTCTAATTTATATATCTCGGCAGGCTATACCAGGATTTAAGAAAAAGAAAAAAACAACTCACGTTTATTATAAGCAAGTATGTATTTACGCATTTAATCGTCAAGAATTACTAAAATATGGAAAATATAATCGCAAAAGTACTTTAGAAAAATATGAAGATATTGAAATTCTTCGCTTTCTTGAGTGGGGTAAAATTATTCGTTTAATACAAACTAAACAAGGAAGTTTGGCAGTGGATGTTCCTGAAGATATAAAAAAAGTTGAAGCTGCTCTTAGAAACTTTAGATTAAAAAAAAATAGATAACTGATTTAAATTATTTATTTTTTTTTATCAACAATCTTAATCTGGGAAATAAAGATCTAGATATTGTAAAACTTGGCAATAATGGTCCAACCAACAAAAGCATTTCAATTATAAACTTTGATCGATGCCTTATTCCCGCGCCAAAATTTCCTACTCCAATCGCAAACATAAGTAAGTAGCCCATTAGAAATATTGAAAGTATTCTTAATGAGGGATCATTCCAAATAACTTTACGATTACAAAAAATTAAATAAACTAAAAAAATATAAAAAAATCCATCAAACATTCCAATTAAGTGACCTAATTTATTTACTTCCCAGGGTAGTGGTGAAAAAAGAAAAAACAAAAGCCTTAAAGGAACCTTGTAAATATACTCTTCAGGTGACTGAATTCTTGTCCATTCTGAATAAGAACCAGTTCCAACGACTCTTGTATTTATTTCACTTGAAAGTAGACCAAGATTAATTTCACTAAAATATCCAATTTTTGGAATATAAATTTGATCTGAAACAAACATTTGTAAAAAAATAAACCCAAAAAAAATTATGAAAAAAGATCCAATACTTAAATGACTTTTTATAAGTGAACTAAATGTTTTTTTTAAACTGCTTATAAAAAGAATTATAATAAAAAAAATTCCCCCTACAATTAATGCTCCGTGAAAAAAAGCTGCTCCAATAAATCCAAAAATTGTCAAAATAGACGAAAAATAGCTACGAGTTCTAGTCCAATTAAATAAACCAAACATTGCAACTAATATAAAAAAACTACTATAAATATCTCTTAAGGGGAGAACTGAATATAAAATTAAAGATGGAAATAAAGCCAATACCCAGCCAACTTTATTTGCAGTGTGGCTACCCCATAGTTTTTTTGCAAATAACCAGCCCAAGACTACTATTCCTATTCCAAAAGATAAACTTAATGATTGTGACATCAAGATACTTCTGCCAAATAAAGAATATGGAATTGCAATAAACCAACTATAAAAAAAACTGTCTAATCCAGGGAAGTTATAGATTACATTTAAAAATCCATCTTGTGCAATAGTCCATGCTTTATCCTCTAATCCTAATGCATCCTGATCACTGTCTGGTAAAGTAATAAAATAATGACCAATTAAAATTACAAAAACTCTCACAATTAAAGCTGTATATAAAATTTTAGATATTGCTGGCCACTTTAAACCAATCAATATCGTTATTAGAGATACTAAACTAATTGAGGTAAAACCAAGTAGATCATTCATAAGATATTAAATATATAAATTTTTATTCTAATTGCTCCCTTTTAAAAATCTTAAATTTTACGAATTAATCCTATGTATTTTCCTTCAAACTCAACAACAGCAAATTTTAAAGATCTTTTATTTACGAATTCTGAAAAATAAAGATTATCTTGAATATCATCAGATATAAATAATCCTTTAGCACTTAGTGATTTCCATAAAATTGGGTAAGCATAATCTCGTCCCCACCATGACTTATCTGAGTCATAATGACATAAATCTACTTCACCATCAACTTTACTCAATGCGTTAATGATACCTGGATTATCCGGTTTTCTAATAAGTATCCAATTTTTTTTTAAATTTTGAGGCACAACTATCCCAACATCAATTTCATTATTTTTTCTTGGGTAAGGCATGTCTACACTATATAATTTTCCAGATCCATTTTCAGATAATGCTTTAAGTATTGCCAAACTTGACCATCCATAAGCAACACCTGTCTCAATAACATTTTCTACCTTGAGCAATTTTACACAATCATAAAGTAAATGAATATGTCCTGATCCTCCCATTTTAGTTGATGATTTTGCTTCAAGCTTTTGACCCTCTTCAATTGTATTATTATCAAGACCAACTGCTTCACCTTTTATATCAAGCTTTTTTAAAGCGTCATAATAAGAGATAGCATTTGCATTTGCCCATTCATAAGCTTTTTTTGTATTGCTAGGTGTGTCATGATTAAATAAAAATTTACGTTTAATTAATGAAAAAAAATGAAGATGATATTTGGGTCGAAAAATAAACCAAATTATAAGTAAAATTTTATTTAACATTAATTAATCATTTTAATAATGGTATTTTAGATAAAATTTTTATTAATTATCTATAATGAAATATTTTACATTATTAAATCATTTTATGCCATAAATCATGTTTTAAATTTTTAAGACTTAAAGTAATGTTAATTTGCTGCATTTAACATAATATCTAGATTATAAAAAAAATAACAATTTTTATTAAAGTATTTTAAAAAATAAAATTATGAAAATTAAAAAGAATATATTAGAAATTATTATTTTATTTGGGGTGTTAACACTTCTTTTTAATTCCTATGATCCAATTATGTATAATGACTCTCAACGTTATATTGACGGAAGCTCGATTGACCCTCCATTATTTTCTACCATAATAACTATCATGCTATCATTATTTGGAAATTTAGAGTCTGTTATTATATTTCAGACTTTATTAATTGGATTTAGCATTGTCTACTTTACAAGAACAATGTCAGATATTTTCAATTTAGATAACGGGATCAAAATAATTATCTCATTATCTTTATTCATGCCAATAATACAATTTTACAACAACTTATTAACCGAACCTCTAGGCTATGCTTTTTCACTCTTATTTGTAAGTCTTGTAATTAAACTAATATGTAACTTTAACATTCAAAATCTATTATGGACTACAGTTTTCACTTTGGCATTACTTCTTTTAAGAAAACAATTTATATTTCTATATCCACTTATTTTATTAATATTTTTAGGTATTTTGATGCAAAATAAATCAAAAAAAACTTTTACTTTGTTAACGATTTGTTTTTTATCTATTTTTTTAATTAACAATTCTTTCCAAGTATTAAATAAACATATTAATCAAAAACAAAATTTAAATAATACAAATAAAGATTTAGTTGGCTATGGGCCTTTTTATTTTACTTACATTGACTCTATTTATATTTCAACTTTAAAAGATGCAAAATTATTTGAAAATGAAAACATCAGGAATACAATTACTAAAATATTTGAAGAGATGAATACTCAAAAAAAATTAATAGAATATTATGATGGTAGAGGTCATTTTGGATTGAGTTTTTCTAGTATACGCGATTATTCACATTTTAAACTGATAGATTTAGCTACTCAGGAAAACACTTCTGTAATTGAATTAAAAGAAAAAATTTCTAAAACTTTAATATCTGAAAATTTTGGGAAATATGTGAAATTAATATTCAAAAGATTTTATGATTCTACTTGGTTGTTTGTATTTGTGCCCTTTTTTATGATGTTGGCAGCCTTAATTGGATTTCTAAAATTCAAATCAAAATTGTCATTAATTATAATATTTATATCAATGTTTTCTTTAGCTAATCATTCTATTGTTTATCTATTTGGTCGTGTTCAACCTAGATATTTAATATATTCAGATTTTATACTACTGACATTTATTTTTATATTATTCAGTATTTTTCTTCAAAAGAAGAATAAAATATGAAAACAAAGAAATAAATATATTAAACACATTTAAGCTTAGTATAGATTTATAAGATATCAACTGTTATAGATCCCTTGTGAATTCAAAAATCAGTTTAATTATTCCTGTTTTTAATGAGTATGGTGAAATAGAAAATTTTTTTAATGATTTAAAAAAATGTAACTTTGACCTAATTAATGAAATAATTTTTGTTAACGATTGTTCAACTGATAATTCTTTAGAACAAATTCAAAATAAAATTAATGAATTCAAAACTTTATTCATCAATGTAAATTTAATGGTAATCAGTAACCTTAAAAATAGAGGGTATGGATTCTCAATTAAAAAAGGAATTTCTAATTCAAAAAATGACTCTATAGCAATAATTGATTTGGATCGCACATACAAAATTGATGATTTAAACAACATTTCACACGAATTTATTAATACGTATCAGCTTCAATACGATTTAATTATTGGTCAAAGAAAAATTGATAATACAAATACATCTAGACTAAAGATAATTGGAAAAACTATAGTTAATAAAATTACAAATTTTTGCTTCGATGAAAAAATAGTCGATTATAATTCTGGATTAAGAGTTTTTAATAAAAGTAAATTCTCTAAACATAGTCATATGATGTCTGATAGATTTTCTTTAACCACTTCAATGACTATTACATTTTTAAATGAAAATTATGAAATAAAATTTAATAAAATTAAATATGAGGAAAGGTTGGGGCAATCAAAACTTGGATTTAAAGATTTTTTTAAATTTATATATACTATATTTTCACTATTGTTCTATTATAAACCATTTAAAATTATTCTACCCTTGTTCATTCCATTATTTTTAACATTTATAATATTTTTAATAGATGACATTAGTTCAGGAGATATTACAGATAAAACAGTGTTATTATTCAACTTTAATTTTTTAACTATTATATTGATTTTTATAATTGACAGAATTAATAAATTAAAATGAATTTAGAATTTTTTTCAAAAATATTAATAATTTAAATGTAAAAATAATTGATAAAATTTTTATATAAATTTGGCTTAATATCTATCTTAAGTTTCTTATTTTCCAATCTAGTATTTTTTTTTTTTGAAAAACTATTTAGTCCATCAATTGCATCTTTGTTCACCATCATTATTATCTTTTGTATTAATACTCAGTTATTTTTTAAAACAAAATTATTTATTGTGTGTTGGACGTCTAGAAAAGCAAAAAGCCTTTCATCTTGCAATCGAGGCTTTTGCTGGAGTTGTGGATAAATTTCCAGATTTACGTCTCAAGATCCTAGGAAAAGGTAGTTTAGAAAACGATTTGAGACAAAAAGCTTTAGATTATCATGTAGCAGATAAAGTTGATTTTGAGGGCTTTCAAAAAGATATTATCCCTTTTTATTTATATGCAAATGGAACTCTACTTACTTCAGTTTACGAGGGT
>CABXKF010000021.1 GCA_902512765.1 uncultured Pelagibacteraceae bacterium
GTGACAATAAATAATTTTTTATATTTTTTTCTAATCATTTTAGCTTCTTGTGCAGAGCAAACTATACCATCACAGCCTGATTTTTTTATTAGACCAGCTTGTTTAAATACTAGTTGCTCCACAGATTTTGTATGGCCTATTTCTTTAAGAGATTTATTATTAAGACTTGTAAGAATTGTAACTCCAAGTACTTTTAAATCTTTACGGATTGATCTAGCTTTCTTTTTTATGGCTTTCAACATATCCAGACCACCATTTGCATGAACAGTTATATATTTACATTTTTTAAGATCTTTTAAGCTGTCTAATGCAGATAATGCTGTTTGTGGAATATCGTTAATTTTTAAATCTAGCCAAAAGTCTTTTTTAAAATTTTCTAAAAATTTTCTTCCATTTTTTGAATAAAAAAATTGTAGACCAAATTTTGGAACAACTTTAAGGTTATTCGACTGGGTTTGTTTTATGATTTTTTTTATTTCGCTTAAATTAGAAGTATCACAAGCAACAAAAATGTTTTTATGTTTCATTGTTTAATTTTTTAAACAAGTCTTTTGACATTTTAAAGTGAATAGTTTTTTTTTCTGGTGTGTTTACTTTTTCGCCTGTTTTAGGGTTTCTTGAAATTCGAGCTTTTTGGATATTGGTTGAAAATACACCAAAACCCCTTAGTTCAACTCGATCACCTCTTTTAAGGGCTCGTTTAATTTCACTTAAAATTATATTTGTAAATTTTTCGAGGTCTTTTTTAAGAAAATTAGGATAGTTTACGGAGAGTTGTTTTAAAAGCTTTGATTTTACAATAGCCAATTTAAATCTTCTGTTTACTCTTTATCTTCTTCTTTTTTCTTTAAATCTTCAGAAAGTGATGAGAAAGGTAAGTTTTTACCAGATCCTTCAGATCCATATTTATCTAAAGCTTCTTTTTTCTCAATTTCTTCTAACAGTTTAATACTTAAAACTACTTTTCTCTTATCTAATTGAATTTCCTTTATAGCTACATCAACTTTTTCACCACCTGTCCATCTTGAAGGTCGGGCATCTGCTGCATTTATAGCAATTTCTGATTTTTTAATTTGAAAATCCATTTCACAATTTTCAGGTCTCACAGTTAAACTTTTGTTATCTGTAGATATAACTTTAACAGTAATAGTTTGATTTTTTTCCTTATCATTAAAATAATCAAAAGGATCTGCTTGAGTTTGTCTTAAGCCAACTCTAATTTTTTGTTCTGAAGCTTTTACTTCAAGCACTTTAACTTTAATTTTATCACCTTTTTTATACTTCTCTAATTCTTCTTCACCATTGTTAAGATAAGTCAAATCATTGCAGTGCAAAAATGCATCCACATCTAAGTCTTCAACTTTTACAAATATCGAATATTCATTTTTATTTACTACTTCACCTTCAACAATTGTTCCAACAGGATATTTTGTTTCAAATGTTTCAAATGGATTGTCTTGTGTTAATCTATGTGAGATTGCAACACGTCTTTTTTCTTTATCGATTTCAGTAATTATACAATCTATCTCATCTCCAACTTTGAACATTTTCTTGGCTGAAATATTTTTTTTTGTCCAGCTTAGTTCACTTGAATGAAGTAAAGTTGTAAGTCCTGGTTCTAATTCACAGAAAGCACCAAAGTCCATTAGTTTAACAACTTTAACTTTATAGATTTTATTTAATTCGTAGTTTTCGATATGTTCAAAAGGATCAGGAGATAATTGTTTTACAGAACAACCAACTTGTAGCTTTTCTTTATCTACAGTAATTACTTTCAAATCATGCTTTTCACCAATGTTAAAGACCTCATCAGGATGATTAACTCTAGAATAGGAGATTTCCTGCAAGTGAACTAAAACATCTAGCTCACCATTAACGTTAAAAAAACATCCAAAAGAGCTATAGCCTTTAACTTCAGCACCCTTAATAATATCTCCAACTTTATATTTTTCTATGATTTTAGCTTTATCTTCTTTTTTGAATGATGAGATTATTTCCCTTCGTGAAACACAAGCGTTACCTCTTACTTTGTCTAATTTTATAAGAGCAAATTTTTGAGGCTCATTCATTAAATGGCTAATATCTTTTAATGGTTTATCACTAATTTGTGACCCAGGTAAAAACATTAGGGAACCAGTATCTATATGCTCAACAATACAGCCACCTTTACATTTTGATGTAATTTTACCCATGATTGGTTCGTTTTTTTCATAAGCTTCAACAAGCTTGTCCCAACCTT
Source organism: uncultured Pelagibacteraceae bacterium (assembly GCA_902512765.1). Lineage (GTDB taxonomy): Bacteria > Pseudomonadota > Alphaproteobacteria > Pelagibacterales > Pelagibacteraceae > Pelagibacter. Next base: position 2,240 of record CABXKF010000021.1, read on the forward strand.
TAATTTTTTGTGCTTTGCTAGCAGAAACTAGCACTTCGCCATGTTTATCTTCAATTTTTTCTAATAATACTGGAATAGTTTCACCAACTTTAATCTTTTCTCCAAGACCCATACTTTTTAGCTCATTAACATCTAGCACTGGCTCACTTTTTAAGCCTTCAACAAACAGGAAAACAAATTTTTCAGTAATTTTATTAATCTTACCTTCTATGATTTTACCTTCTTCAATTTGGATTTTTGAGAGTTGGCTATTTAGTAGTTTTTCAAATTCTTGTGATACTGGATTTGATAGATCTTTGTAAATTTCCATTAAGTATTAATATTCCTGTCTATAATTTTTTTTATTTTTAAAAAACACGCTCTTTTAGTAAGTTTCGATGTATTTAGCAACACTGAATCTTTAGTTTTCTTTAGGGGTGAAATTTTTCTATTATAATCACTTTTATCACGTTTTTTGATGCTTTTAAGCACATCTTGGTAGGAAATTTTTTTATTTAGACTTTTAAGCTCTTTATATCTTCTAAGAGCTCTAGTTTTTACATTTGCTGTTACAAAAAATTTAAAATCTGCATCTGGTACAATATTATATGTAATGTCTCTTCCATCAAGACACGATCCTTTGTACTTCTTTGGAGGATTGTAGGCAAAATTTAACTGAAAAGAATGGACAAGTTTTCTTGTACTTTTCACTTTTGATACAATTGCTGCTTTTGTTCCAACTTCATCGGATAACAGAGCTTTATTTGCAAGATCTTTTACTTTGAGAGTTTTAATCTTTGATTTGATAAAACTTTGACTGAATTTTTTGGGAAATTTTATTTTTAGATAGGCAATCATTCTATAAATTTTTCCAGTATCTAAATAAAAAAGATTGTAATGTTTAGAAATTGCTTTTGCTAATGTCCCAGCTCCTGCAGCAGCAGGTGAGTCAATTGCAATTTTAATAATATTTTTTCTTTTAATCATTATTTTTTTAAATCATTAATTATATCTAAAAATGTAGGAAAGGAAGTTCTAATAGAATCTTTATCATGTATATTCCATGTCCCACCAAAAATTAAGCCTGCGATCACACTTGTCATGAAAACTCGATGATCTTTTAAATAATCTTTAATAACAATCTTTTTATTAATTTCTAAATTGGGATTACCAAATATCTTAATTGAGTTATCAGTTGTGATTGTTTTAATTCCCATTTTATTTAAAATCTTTGCACCCCATTTCAATCTGGGACTTTCTTTTTGATTTAATTCACCAATATCGTTGAAGTAAGATATTCCATGTGCTTTAGCAGCAACTAAAAAAATAATTAAAAATTCATCAATAGCCCCACTATTTAATTTTGGTGGACAATTTATTGCTTTTAGTTTTTTTGAGCTAACAATTGAAATATCAGCTATTAGCTCTCCTTTATAATTCTTTTTATTTTTAAATTGAATATTAACACCCATTTTTTTTAAAATAGTTATTATGCCAATTCGAGATGGATTAATGTTTACATTTTTAATCAGTAATTTTGAATTATTTGATAAAGCCGTTAAAACTATAAAAAAAGCACTGGAACTTATGTCTGATGGTATCTTGTAATTAAAAGGTTTTATTTTTTTTACTTTTTCTACCTCTATTAGATCATAGTTTCTTCCCTTTTTTAATTTTAAAGGTAATTTTAAATATTTACATAAAAGTTCAGTATGATCTCTTGATTTTTTTGCTTTGATAAAAGTTTTTCCTGCTGTTTTTAATCCTGCAAAAATAACACTACTTTTACATTGAGCAGAACCTTTGTTTTCTACATAATTGATTGGTGAAGAATTCATTGTTCCTTGAATTATTAGTGGCAATCCTTTGTTTGTGAGCTTGATGTTTGCGCCAAACTTTTTTAATGGTTCCGCAATTCTATAAAAGTCTCTTTTAGATAAACTTTTATCACCAATAATCCTAATTTTATGGGGTGTATCAATTAAAAGACCCATAATTAATCTTCCTAAAGTTCCTGAATTCTCTGAATTAATAATTATATTTTTTTTATATTTGTAGCCATCTGGTCCATTACCTATAATTGAGCAATAATTTTTGTTTATTTTTACTTTTGCCCCTAATTTTTTTACAGCACTGATTGCAGCCAGAACATCTTCAGATAAAAGTAAATTAAAGGCTTTTGACTTACCTTTTGCGAGCGAGGAAAATAAAACCCATCTTATGCTTAAACTTTTATCTCCTGAAACAGTTATACTTTTATTAAAATTTTTAATTTTTTTTTTTACGTTAATTAGATTAGCCATTTTATCTATTTAAAACTAAACGAGTCCCCAAAATATGCACTTTTAGCATCAATATTATTTACTAATTCTTGAGGAGAACCTTCTGCAATTATTTTGCAATTACTTAATATCATGGCTTTGTCAACACAAGCTAACAAATCTCTTGCTTGGTGGTCACATATACATATCGTAATATCTGACTCTTTCTGCAAATTTACTATTATTTCTTGTAACATCTTAATTGTTAAAACATCAAGTGCTGCAAAACACTCATCCAAGAGAAGAACTTTAGGGTCACTAAGTAGTGACAAAGCAATAACTAATTTTTTCTTTTGACCACCTGATAAAAATTTTGCCTTAACATCTTTTAAATTTTCTAATTCAAATTTAGAAATAAGAGAATTAATTTTATAATCCTCTTTAGTTTTGTCATTGATTACAATTTCTGCGATTGCTTTTAAATTTTGATGTAAAGTTAAATCATTAAAATATCCACCATATTGAGGAACATATCCTATGTGAAATTTTTTTGTTCTTAAATAAATTGGGTAATCCAAAACATCTGTATTATTTAATTTAATTTTACCACTATTAGGCAATATTAACCCAGTTATTAAATTGAAAATTGTACTTTTTCCGACTCCATTAGGACCAAGCATTCCAAAAATTTGACCCTCATTTATTTCAAAATTTATTTTATCTAAAATTAATCTATTTCCGTATGAAAGGTTTATATTTTCAAAAGAAATAATAGGGTTTGGTTTTTTGTGAGATTTTATTCTAAATTGTTTAACTAGCCCCATTTTACTCTATATTTGTAACATTAACTTGATTACTTAAATTAAACATAAAAATTTTTGTATTCTTAGTTGTTGTATCGAGCTCGATCACATCTGCTTTCATAGTATTTTCAAGATTTTTATAAACAACATTTCTTGAAATTATCAGTAAATTCTTAATCATTGAGAAATCTAAATAATCACCTGTTATTACATTGTCAACATAATCTATCTTTACATTTTTTGAAAAAATTGTGTCATAATTTATGGTGTTATATTTGCCATAATTTGAAGTAATAACAATTAATTCAGAATTTTTAACTAATTTTATATATGCTGTTACATCAGTGAGAAAAATTACATCACTATTATCTAAGTCAATTTCGCCTTCTTTTGCAACAAGAGTATATTCGTTACCTTTTAAATCTCTTGAGGTGTAATTAATGTCTTTTATAATATTGGAATTATAGATGACTTCTCCCTCAATTTTTGACGTTGGACTAACTGGTTTAGACAATAAGATTTTATCTTTTTTAAAATATTCTGAATAAACAAGCCAAGTTATTATTATTAAAGATAAGATTAATACTATCTTTAGAATTTTTTTTTTTTTCATCAATCAATATTTGATTGCAGGATATTATGTATATGAAGAATACCTATAGTTTTATGCTTATTTTTTTTATCATATACACAAAGCGAAGTAATTTTTTTTTCATTCATTAGCGCCAATGCTTTCGCCGCTAGAGACTGTTTGTCTATGTTAATTGGGTTTTTTGTCATTATTTTTGTAACATTCATCTCATTTAAATTTTGATTTATTTCATTGTAACGTCTTATTTGACCATCAGTAATTATACCAATAGTTTTTTTTTGTTTATTTTGAACAATTAAAACTCCTAGTTTTTTATTACTTAATATTTTTATAGCACTCTTCATATTTAAATTTTCATTTACAAAAGGAATTTTGACTCCTGTTAACATTATATCTTCAACAGTTTTTAATTGAGCTCCAAGATTACCAGCAGGATGTATCTTTTTAAAATCAAATTTACCAAATTTTTTATATTGCATAGCTGATATTGCTAATGCATCTCCTAAAGCTAGCTGGGCTGTAGTGCTTGAAGTTGGTACAATGCCTCCAGACTCTTTTACCTCAGGAATTACAAGTTTAATGTCTGATGCTTTATATAAAATAGAATCTTTTTTTGACATGATTCCAATCAGCATAATTTTATTTCTATTTGCATATTGAATTATGTTTTTAAGCTCACTTGTTTTACCTGAGTAGCTAATTAAAATTAAAATATCTTTTTTTGAAACACTTCCTAAATCTCCATGAGAAGAATCGCTTGCAGATAAATTGAAAGATGGAGTGCCAACAGAAGATAAAGTTGCAGATATTTTTGCTGCTACCAATCCACTTTTGCCTACGCCACACAAAATTACTTTAGATTTACATTTTGCAATTTCAATTACAGCTTTATTAAATGAATTATCAATTTTATTTTTTAATTTCTGCAATGCTTGTATCTCAAGGTCAATTACTTTTCTTGCTAAGGGTATAAATTTTTTAGTCATTAGTGAGACCAGATATCATCTTTAAATAACGCTAAGTCTAAATTTACTCTAGTTTTCAAAAATTTTAAGGAATCCTTATAAAGATTTATTCTATTTTCTCTTTCTAATATCTTGTTTAGTTCTTCATGAATTTTGTGCAAGTACATCACGTCATTGGCACAATATTTTAGTTGAGCAGGAGAAAGTTCTCCACCAAAATCTGAACTTTGAAACTGTTTACTAATATCTATATTAATAAATTCTTTAATTAATGTTTTTAATGAGTGACTGTCAGAGTATGATCTTGCTAATTTTGATGCAATTTTAGTATCAAGAATATTATTAGTATCTGTTTTTAAATAGTATTTGATATGAGCCATGTCCGCTCTTCCATAATGAAATATTTTTGTAGTATTTTCATCGGTAAGTAATTTTGTTAAATTTGGAGCGTTATAATTCTTCCTATCAAATTGGATTATGTGGGCATCAGAATTTCCTGAAGATATCTGAATTAAGCAAAGAGGATCTCGTCTGACATTCAGACCCATAAACTCACCATCAACAGCAATTAAATTGCCTAAATCTAAATCATCTGGTAAATCATTTTTGTGAAGTTGAATATTATTACTCATATCTAAACATATATAATGGAATTCAAATGAAAGCAAAAAATTGTCTAATTTTTGGTGGTAGCGGTCAAATTGGTCGAAACTTAATTAGGAAGCTAACAAAAAATAACTATAGAGTAACAGTTGTTACAAGAAATATTCATCAAAAGAGTTACATAATTAAAACACAAGCTAATGCAGGGTATATTGATGTAGTAGAGGCTAATATTTTTGATGAAAATAAAATTAAAAGTCTTTTTAAAAAAGCAGATATTTGCATAAATTTAATTGGAATTTTATTTGAAAAAAAACATGGCAATACATTTAAAAATATCCATTCAGTTTTACCTTCATTGTTAGCTAAACTCTGTAAAGAGTATAATCTTAAGCATTTTATTCATTTATCAGCTTTAGGAATAAATGATGCGATAGATTCTGATTATGCAAAAAGTAAATTAGAGGGAGAAGGCAATGTATTAAAAAATTTCCCGTTAGCTACAATCTTAAGACCATCAGTAGTATATTCTGTAGATGATAACTTTACTACAAACTTTATGACCTTACTAAATAGATTGCCAGCTTTTCCAATCTATTATGAAGGTAAGACAAAATTTACACCAATCCATTGTTCTGATTTAACAGACACTATTTATCATGTTATCTCTAAAAATATTTATTCAAAAATAATTGAATGCACTGGTCCAGAAATCATAACTTTTAAAGAGATTCTAGAAAAATTACAGATATTAATTGGTAAAAAAAAAATTTTGTTACCTTGCCCATTACCAATTGCTAAGTTAACAGCAAGATTTTTTGAAATGCTACCAACTCCGTTGCTTACAAGAGATCAATTGAGATTACTAAAATATAACAATGTTTCGTCCGGAAAATATAAAACCAATTCAGATATTGGAATTCCTAGTGTTAGATTTTTTGATCAAGAAGTTAAAAAGTATTGTTATATGTGGAGAGATGGTGGTCAATTCTCCACAGAAAAATATTTAACAAATAAAGATTAAGAGAACAATATTAACAATTAGTTTTTAAGCAGACTTAATTTTTTTCTCAATAAATTCTGGCACTTCTTCTTTGTCTGTAACTTCCTCCTTTTTGCCTTTAGGTTGGTAAGCATACAAAAGGTGTAACTTACAATAAGAGAAGTCTTTTAATGAAGATCTACCACAAAAATAAAATGATTTTTCATCTGGATGCCCTATTGGCCATTTACATGAACTTTCATCTAATTCTTCTAATTGTTTAGGATTTTCTGGTTCAAAATCTTTTTCAATAATTAAGGATTTAAATTTACTTTTTCTACCTCTTTTGCTTTTAATATTTTTTTCCTCTAAAGAATTTTGAAAATTTTGATTTGAAGTAGCAGCTCTAGTCTTAATTTTTGCTGAAAGGTTTAATCTATGGGCCTTACCAATTACAGCATTCCTGCTAATACCACCAATTATCTCAGCAATTTGGCTTGCAGTGTTTCCTTTACCCCAAAGATCCTTAAGTTTATTAACTTTTTCTTCGTTCCAGCTCATATCAACATATTGTATTATAGTTTATTAAAATCACAATATACTGATATAATAAGAAATTAAACAAGCAAAATCTCAAAGTTATCAACAAAAATAAATTAAAATTGGTTTATAGGTATTTTCACTCATCACTTGTATCTAATAATTAAAATTTATAAAAACTGATTAAAATTATGAGCTATTTAGCAAAAAATTATAATAGAAAAAAAATTTCATTTAAATTTGGAAAGGGAAGCTTTTTATATTCAAATAATGGAAAAAAATATTTAGATTTTGTTCAAGGTATAGCTGTAAATTCTTTAGGGCATGCGCATCCCAAATTAGTAAATGCTGTAAACAAACAATCAAAAAAACTTTGGCATGTTTCAAATGCATTTCAAATTCCAGAAGGAGAAATGTTAGCTAAAAAATTAGCTAAAAAAACTTTTGCTGACTATGTTATGTTTCAAAATAGTGGTGCAGAAGCAACTGAGGCTGCAATAAAAGCTGCAAGAAGATATTTTTACTCAATTGGAAAACCCAAAAAAAATAGAATTTTATGTGTCAAAAATAGTTTTCATGGAAGAACACTAGCAGCAATATATGCAAGTGGCTCAAAAAAAATGACTGAGGGTTTTGGACCAAAAGTAAATGGATTTGATCATTTTGATTTTGGTAATCATAAATCTTTAAAAAAGAAAATTACAAAAAATACAGCAGCTATAATGGTTGAAACTATTATGGGTGAAGGAGGTATTAAGGTAATTCCTGATTGGTGTTTAAAAGAGCTTAGAAAAATTTGTGATAAAAAAAATATTCTTCTAATATTAGATGAGGTGCAATGTGGAATTGGAAGATCAGGTGATTTCTTTGCTTTTGAAAAATCAAGAGTAAAACCAGATATTGTTCCGATTGCAAAAGGAATAGGAGGTGGATTTCCAATTGGGGCAGTTTTAATGAATAAAAAAGTTGCTTCAGGAATGACAGCTGGAACTCATGGATCTACTTTTGGTGGCAATCCATTAGCAATGACTGTTGGAAATTCAGTAATGGATATAATTTCAAATAAGAAATTTTTAAAAAATGTGAAAAGTATTTCAAAATATTTTTTAACCAATCTTATTAAAATTCAAAATGAATATCCCAACATTATTAAAGAAATAAGAGGTAGAGGCCTGTTAATTGGAATACAGCTTAAAATAGATCAAACAAAATTTATAAAGAAACTTATGGATAATAATTTATTAACAATAAGAGCAGCTGAAAATGTTGTTAGAATTTTACCACCACTCAATGTAAAAAAGAATGAAATCAACCAATCGCTACAAATAATAAAAAAAGTTTGTTCAGAATTAAATTAAAATGAAACATTTTATAAATTTGAAAGATATACCAGCTAAAGATCTTAGAAAAATCATTGTTGATGCAAAAAAAAGAAAAAGCCTTAGAAAAAAATTAAGCACTTTAGAGGTTGATAAAGGGTCTCCATTAAAGGGTAAAATGCTTATCCAGATGTTTGAAAAAGCAAGTTCGAGAACAAGAATAAGCTTTTATTTGGCAATAAAGCAGCTTGGTGGAGGAACTTTAACCCTAAGATCCAATGAATTACATCTTGGTCAAGGTGGTGAAAGCATATCAGATACAGCCAAGATACTATCAACTTATGGTGATGGTTTTATGTTAAGAACAGATAGTGATAAAAAAATTGAAGATTTTAAAAATTATTTATCAATCCCAATAATAAATGGTCTAAGCCCATCTTCACACCCAACTCAAGTTTTGTCTGATGTTTTTACTGCTGAAGAAATAAAAAAAAAACCAATTTCAAAATTAAATATTTGCTGGATAGGAGATTCTAATAATGTTTTAGATAGCTTAATAGCAGCGTCTGTAAAATTTTCATTTAAACTTAGCATAGGGTGTCCAAAAAACTTTGAACCAGGTAAGGAAGTTAGAGTATGGGTAAAGAATAATAACAAAAAAATATTTATTTATAACGATCCTAAAAAAGCTGTCATAGGAGCTGATGTTATATTTTCTGATAAAGTTATTTCTCTTAACGATAAAGTAAATAAAAAGAAAAAAATTGAACAATTTAAAAAATTTAAAATAGATAAAAAATTAATGAATTATGCAAAGAAAGATTGTATTTTTCTTCATTGTTTACCTCGTGGGTCTGAAGTAAGTGATGAAGTTTTTTTAGGAAAAAAATCTCACGTATGGCAACAAGCTCTTAACAGAGTCCATGTCCAAAAAAGTATTTTATTATATTGTTTTGGAAAATTAAGGTAGTGGTACAGGATTATCTGAATTTTGATTTAAGTATTTTATAACTGAGGCTCTATCTTTTTCTTTTCTAAGCCCTGCGTATGCCATTTTTGTACCTTTAATATATTTAGCTGGTTTTTTTAAAAACCCATTTAGTTCTTCAAATGTCCAATTTTTATTGTAAGCAGCTAAAGCTTTAGAATATTTGTAATCAGCAACTTCCCCAACTTTTCTTTCAACCACATTATATAATGCAGGACCAATTTTGTTTTTACCACCCTTAACTATTGAGTGACAAGCTGCACATTTTTTGAAAATTTTTTCACCTACAGTCACATCTCCCATTGACATCAATGCTGCTATATCAATTTTTTCTTCTACTGTTGTTTCTGTGGCAGATGATACAGTTGTAGGCTGCTCAACTTCTACTACATAACCAGGAGTTTTTGGTTTTTCCACATGAAATACGATACTTGACAGTTTTCCAATACCAATAACTAAAAGAGCTACCATCAATACAGCGGCGACTATTTTATTAATTTCAAAAGAATCCATTTTTCTAAATATTATGTAGGAACATATATCACGATAAATTGAAAAATTACTAAAATTTAATGTATAAATTTGCCTCTATTTCTATTTAATAGGCGTAAATATAATTCAATTATTAATGAAAACATTAACCATTATACCTTCAAGATTATCAGCAACAAGGCTGCCTGGTAAGCCTTTGCTAAAAATAAATGATTTATCAATTATATCCCATGTATTTAGAAGAGCTCAGGAAGCAAATATTGGCGAAGTAGTCGTTGCAACAGAAGATCAAGAAATAGCAGATGATGTTATTAAAAATGGAGGTAGAGCTATTTTAACAAGTAAAAATCACAAAACTGGAACTGATAGAATTTATGAGGCACTCGAAAAGTTAAAAATTAAAGATGTAGATTTGATATTGAACTTACAAGGTGATGAACCTGCAATTAATATTGAGGACATCATAAGCTTAAATAAAAAAATGGTAAGCAATCAATCTAAAATGGGTACTCTTGCTGCAACAATGAAAGATCTCAAAGATTTAGAAAATGAAAATATTGTAAAAGTTATCACCAAAAAAGATTTAAATGAAGATGAGTTTTCTAAAGCAGATACCTTTCTAAGAAGTTCATCAAAAATAGCAAATATTTATCATCACATAGGAATTTATTGCTATGCAACAGAAACGTTGAAAAAATTTGTTGAGCTTAAACAGTCAAAAAATGAAATTGAAAATAGACTGGAACAGTTAAGAGCATTAGATAATAATATAGAAATAAATGTTGCTCTTGCTAGCTCCTCTCCAATAGGAGTAGACACTAAAGAAGATTATCTGGCCTTAAAAAAAATTATGGAATATAAAGTTTAATGAGCAAAATTTATTTTCAAGGAACTTTTGGTGCATACTCTCATTTGGCAGCTTTATCAGTTGATCCAGATGCAGAAATATTACCTTGTAAAACATTTGATGAATGCTTTAATAGAGCAAGTTTAGAACCAGAATGTAAAATAATTATTCCTGAGTCTAATAGAATTACAGGAAATATTGGTATTGAATATTTAATCTTTAAACACAGACTTAATATCTACAAAGAACATTTTCAAAAAATAGAACATAATTTGCTAGGTCAGCCTGGTGCAAAACTTAATGATATTCAAGAAGTATATTCTCATGCTCAAGGTTTATCTCAATGTTCAAAATTTATAAAAGAGAATAATATAGTGGAACACATTAGAGCTGATACAGCCGGTTCTGCAGAAATGATCTCAAAAACAAAAGATGTTAAGCAAGCTGCAATAGCCTCTTCTTTAAGTGCTAAAATTTATGGATTAGATATTGTTAAAAAAAATATTGAAAATGAAAGTGGTAATTTAACAAGGTTTTTAGTTATGGGAAAAAATATTTCTCAACCTGAATTTGAAGAAAAAAAATATATTACTTCATTTTTATTTAAGCTTAAAAGTAAGCCAGCAGCTCTTTATCAATCTCTTGGTGGTTTTGCAATTAATGGAGTTAACTTGACAAAATTACAAAGTTATCCTGAAAAAAATACATTCGACTCATTCTTTTTTTTATGTGATCTGGATGGACATATAGAAGATCTAAAAGTCCAAAAATCTTTGGAGGAACTAGGACTTCATTGTGAAGATTTTCACGTCTTAGGTGTTTTTGAGGCTGATAAGTTAAGAGATAAAAAAAAATAAACTTTTCTTGTAGAATAGAAAATATAACTGCTATAATAGTTTTGGAGGCTAGAGGTGGATGCTGCTTGAACCCGACCAGATCCTAACGGAAGCAGTCGTAGAGACAGTTATTCAGGTTCTAGTCTCCTTTAAATAAATAAAATGAACAACAACTCTAAAGTATTAGCTTTAAAATATAGACCACAAACTTTTGATGATCTTATTGGTCAAGAAGTAGTGGCTGAAACTATAACTAACTCCATTAAAGCAGATAAAATTCCTAACGCTTATCTATTCACTGGAATTAGAGGAATTGGCAAAACTACAACCGCTAGAATAGTTGCTAAAGGGCTCAATTGTTTAAATGGAATTGAAAATTTATGTAAGAAAGATTTATGCGAAAATTGTAAATCTATAGCTAACTCAAGCCATATCGATGTGCTTGAAATGGATGCGGCCAGCAAAACAGGTGTAGATGATGTAAGAGATCTAATTGAATTTTCTAGATATGGCCCAACGTCAGCAAAATATAAGATTTTTATAATTGATGAAGTTCATATGTTAAGTAAGCAGGCATTTAATGCTTTGTTAAAAACACTTGAAGAGCCACCAGAATATTTAAAATTTATTTTTGCAACTACAGAAATTAAAAAGATACCTATTACAGTGGTCTCAAGGTGTCAAAGATTTGATTTGTCTAGAATTAAATCATCAGAATTATTTGAGTTCATTAAAGATATTAAAGAAAAAGAAAAAGGTAAAGCTTCAGATGAAGCTTTGAAGCTGATTGTTAAAATATCAGAAGGGTCTGTAAGAGATGCTCTATCTTTATTGGATAGAGCCTTGTTGAGCTTAGATGAAAAAACAGAACTAGATCTTAATGCCGCACAAAAAATTTTTGGATATTTCGATAAATCTCAATTAATTAATTTATTTAAACTAATATTAAGAGGTGAAGAGGAAAAAGTTATTAATATTTATAGAAAAATTTACGATCAAGGCGTTGAACCAAAAGTATTTATGAATGATTTTTTAGAAATACTTTATTATTTTAAAAATATTAACTCATTATCTCTGGAAAGTACAAATTTCTCTCTTAACGATGAGGAGTTTTCAAAAATCAAAGATATTTCTAATCAGGTAGATTCTGAAGTTTTAATATTATTTTGGCAGTTTGCAATATCCTCACTTGAAGAATTAGATATTGTTTCCAACCAACATCTATCAATAGAAATGTTTTTAATAAGATTAATGCATTTAAGTTCAATTAAGTTAAATAAAAATTTAGATCAAGAAGGAAGTAATGATACTTTAATTAATCATAGAGCTAAAAAAGAAGACGAACAAAAGTCAGAGGACAATTCAAGAACTATTAATCAAATTAAAAATATAGCTCAAGAGGAAAAACAGAAACCAGAAGTTAAACCAGAGATAAAAGCGATTGATAAAAGTTTAATCAATTCATTTAATGATCTTCTTAGTGTCTGTACTTTTAAAAAAGAAATTAAATTGAAATATGAATTAGAAAAAAATGTAAATTTAGTAAAATTTGAAAAAAATAGAATTGAAATTTCTTTTAATGATAATTTAGATAAAGATTTTGTAAAAGATCTTTCTTCAAAACTCTATGAATGGACTGGTGAAAGATGGATTATTACTTTTAGTAAATCTAAAGGCGAGATGTCAATTAAAGAAAAACAAAAAAATAAAAAAGATGAATTAATAAATGAAGTTAAAAGTTTAGAGATTTATAAGAAAGTAATGCAAAAATTCCCTGATGCAGAACTTATAGATGTAAAGTTGAATGAAAAAAAAGATGATAAAAATGACTGATTTTAGTAAGATCTTGGATAAGGCTAAGGAGCTAGAGGCCAAAATGAAAGAAAGCCAAGAAAAAATTAAAGAAATAAAAGCTGAAGGAGTTTCAGGCTCTAATTCAGTTAAAATTACTCTTGATGGTGAAGGAGAGATGCAAAAAATTCAATTATCAGATGAAATTATTAAGGAAGATAAAACGATAATTGAAGATCTAATTGTTGCTGCTCATAATAGCGCAAAATCACAGTTAAAAACAAAAACCACAGAGGAAATTTCAAAAGCCACAGGAGGTTTTGGAATACCTGGTTTTAAGTGGCCATTATAATAAATGCAAAATATCAATGAGATTGAGGAACTAATTAAATTAATTTCAAAGCTTCCTGGGTTAGGCCCTAAGTCAGCTAAAAGAATTGTTCTTAAATTAATTAATAACCGAGACGAATTAGTTAAACCGATGGCAAGCACATTAGCTCAGGTTTATAAAAACGTAACAAGATGTAATTCATGTGGTTCATTAAAATCTAATTTAAATGGATGTGTGAATTGTGAAAGTTTAAAAGAAAAATATACAAAAATTTGTGTTGTGGAAGATATTGCGGATCAGTGGTCAATTGAAAACTCAAATATCTTTCAGGGATACTTTCATATTTTAGGTGGAACAATTTCTTCAATAGGACAAAGAAAAGAAGATCTGTTAATTAACTCTTTAGTAGAACGAGTGAACAGAGAAGGCATTGAGGAGGTTATACTTGCAACAAGTGCAACTGTTGAGGGGCAGACTACTGCGTACTATATTCAAGATAGTTTAAAAAATACCAATGCAAAAGTTACTAAATTAGCTCAAGGATTGCCAGTTGGTGGTGAAATTGAAAATTTAGATGATGGAACTTTATTTTCTGCTTTTAAAAATAGAGCTAATTTAAATTCTAATTCAGATTAAATTTTTTTTTTAATCTGTTTTGATGCAATAATGGTTCAGTGTAACCTGAAGGCTGTTCTTTACCTTTAAAAATTAAGTTACATGCAGTCTGAAAAGCTAAAGATCGATCAAAGTCGTCGGACATTTTAGTGTATCCAGTTCTTCCACTTCTAGTATGAGCAGAATCTTTTTCATTTTGTTTGTCTACTATTTTGGCCATTTCTTTCATAATTTCAGTAACCTGAATTTTAGTAGTAATTCCATGATGTATCCAGTTAGCAATATGTTGTGAAGATATTCTAAGTGTTGCCCTATCTTCCATCAGTCCAATGTTGTTTATATCTGGAACTTTAGAACACCCAACCCCTTGATCAATCCATCTAACTACATAACCAAGCAATGTTTGTGCAGAGTTTGATATTTCACTATTTATTTCTTCTACTGACCAATTTGGTCTGTTTGCAACAGGAACTGTTAAAAGATCATCTAATTTTGCTTTTTCTCTTTTTATAATATTTTTTTGTTCATCAAAGATATTGATTTCATGATAATGCAATGAATGTAAGGCAGCTGCTGTTGGAGAGGGAACCCATGCACAATTAGCTCCTGCTTTTAAGTGTCCTGTTTTTTGCTCCATCATATCTTTCATTTTATCAGGCATTGCCCACATTCCTTTTCCAATTTGAGCCTTTCCTGATAAGCCACATTTTAGCCCAACATCAACGTTGTTATTTTCATATGCCAAAATCCATTTAGAAGATTTCATATCTCCTTTTTTAATCATTGGTCCAGCCTCCATTGAAGTGTGCATTTCATCACCTGTTCTGTCTAAAAATCCAGTATTAATGAAGAAAACTCTATTTTTCAAAGTTCTTATACATTCTTTTAAATTTGATGATGTTCTTCTCTCTTCATCCATAATTCCTATTTTACAAGTGTTTCTTTTTAAACCCAACACTTCCTCAACTTTAGAAAAAATTAAATCTGTAAATTCAGTTTCATCTGGTCCATGCATTTTTGGCTTAACTATATAGATTGATCCAGTTCTTGAATTTGTTTTATTTTTTAAATCATGAATTGCTGCAGCAACAGTTATAAATGCATCCATAATACCTTCGGGCACTTCGTTACCATTACTTAAAATTATCGAAGGGTTAGTCATTAAATGACCAACATTTCTAACCAACAATAAACTTCTTCCATGCAACTTAAGTCCTTTTCCATCTTTTGAAATATAACTTCTGTTTGGATTTAGTTTTCTTTCAAATAATTTACCATCTTTTTCAAATTGCGTTTTAAGATTTCCTTTCATTAATCCAAGCCAGTTTCTATAGCAAATAACTTTGTCTTCAGCATCTACTGCAGCCACACTGTCTTCGTTATCACAAATTGTTGAGACAGCAGCTTCTAAAATTATATCACTAATCCCAGCATGATCTTGTTGAGCACTAAAAGCCCTTGGATCTCTTAAAATTTCAATATGTAAGTTATTATTTTTCAATATAATTGCTGAAGGATTATCAGTTTCACCTCTATGACCAATAAATTTTTGTTCTTCCGCTAGATCAAATATGTCAGCACCCTTTAGGGTTTTTAACTTACCTTCTTTAATAGCAATACTCGTAATTTTGTGCCAACTAAGATTTTTAAGTGGAAAATGCTTATCTAAAAAATCTCTTGAATATTTAATAACCATTTCTCCTCTTAAAGGATCGTACCTCTCAGATACACTATCTTCAGATTGCTCTATAACATCAGTTCCATATAGACTATCATACAAACTCATCCATCTTGCATTTGCTGCGTTAAGAGCATAGCGCGCATT
>CABXKF010000022.1 GCA_902512765.1 uncultured Pelagibacteraceae bacterium
TCTCATGCTAGACATAAAATCATAAATAAAAGAATTCCTTTGAAAGCCAGTCTCCGTTGTAGCTTTAACTATTTTAAGATTTCTCATGTCATCTTTATTATAAAATTCTTTTTTCTTAAGTATTCCAAAACTATCTATTTCTAAAACTAAAACATTATTTTTATATATTTTCATTTTGCCAAGATTGGTTAACTTAGATTGTGTTTGTTTTCGTTCAATGTAGATCCAAACATCATTATCAAATTTACTTTTAGTAGAGGGGTTTCCAAGTATCTTCATTATATCATTTTTGTTAGTTTTATTTACCACTAGAGATGATTGTTTTTTTTCCAAAAAAGGCACACCATGGTGTTTAGTTACTTTTTTAAAAGCGCAATTTGAAACTATTAATGAGAGAAAAATTATATATAATATTCTTATCATGAATGAAAAATATGTTAATATCTATAACAATTTCATTAATTTCACTAGAAATAAAGATTTATATAAATCTTTGGATAGAGATGATAATTTTTCAGATCGTTTAACCCTATTTTTATTACATTTTGCTTTTTTTTTAAAAAATTTTAAAAATGAGGAAAATAAGATTATTTTACAAGAGATTTATGATTTTAACTTTAGGCAACTTGAGCTTAGCATTAGAGAAATAGGTTATGGAGATCAATCGATTAATAAAAAAATGAAAGATTATATAAATTTATTTCACGCAATGGTTTCTGAAATACATTTTTGGAAGAATTTAACAAGAACGCAGAAAATTGAAAAGTTTTCAATTTTTTTAACTGATTTTAAAGAAAAGCATCATTTGCTTGATTATTTCGAACTATTTAATGAAGATTTATCAAAAAAAACTTTGAATTCTTACTTAAAAAGTGTAAGTAACCCATAATTATGGCTGTACCAAAACGTAAACAAACCCCGTCTAGAACTGGAATGAGAAGAGCTCAAACGATGAAATATTCAACTAAGAATATTGTTGAAGATAAAAAATCTGGTGAGTATAGATTATCTCATCATTTAGATTTAAAGACTGGAATGTATAAGGGCAGACAAGTTTTAGACCCAAAAGAATAATATAAATCTAAAATGACTGATCTGATTAAAATTGCAGTAGATGCAATGGGTGGTGATAACTCTCCAAATAAAATTATTAATGGAGTAATCTTAAATCACAAATCAAATAAGAATATATTTTATAAAATTTTTGGTGATAAAGATAAAATCGACAAACTTATTGGTGATAAAATTAAAAATGAATTCTATGAAATTATCCACACAACCGATGTTGTTAAAAGTACTGATAGTCCACTAGAGGGTGCTAAAAGAGGTAAAAATACCAGCATGTGGCTTGCAATAGATAGTGTTAAGAAAAAAGAAGCAGACATTGTAGTATCAGCAGGTAACACTGGCGCTCTACTAGTTATTTCAAAACTAAATCTTAAAATGATAGAAAATATTGATAAGCCAGCATTATCAGCTTTATGGCCAAATAAAAAAGGGATGAGTGTTGTATTGGATTTGGGTGCAAATATTGAATGTAGTTCTAAAAATTTATTAGATTTTTCTATAATGGGTGCGTCTCTTTATACTTCGTTATATCCTGGTGATAAACCAAATGTAGGTTTGCTAAATATCGGATCAGAAGAATTAAAAGGAAATGAAACAATCAAAGAAACTTATCAAATTTTAAACGATAAGAAATCTGAAAATTATAATTTTTCTGGCTACATAGAAGGTAATCACTTAATGGATGGGGAAGTCAATGTGATTGTTTCTGATGGTTTTACAGGAAATGTAGCTTTAAAAACAGCTGAGGGCACTGCCAATTTTATTACTAGTGAACTTAAAAAAGCTATGACCGGATCAATAATTGGAAAAATCTCATCTTTATTAAATATTTCAAATTTGAAAAAATTTAAAAAACGCTTAGATCCAAGACTTTATAATGGAGCTATTTTTATTGGACTTGACTCACCAGTCGTAAAAAGTCACGGTGGAACTGATTTTATTGGTTTTTCAAACTCTTTAGATGTTTGTCATAGAATTGTAAAAGGTAATTTGATAGAAAAGATTAAGCAAAATATTTAAACTAATGAGAATAAACTTAACTAAAAAAGACTTAGTTAATTTAGTATATATGCAGCTAGGTTTTTCAAAACAAATCTCTGAAAATCTTATTGAAGATTTCTTAGCAACAATTGTCACAAATATTAAACAAGAAAAAAAATTAAAATTATCTAAATTTGGAACTTTTTCTATTAGACAAAAAAAATCTCGAATAGGCAGAAACCCAAAAACTAAAGAGACTAAAATGATTTCTTCCAGAGATGTTGTGTTGTTTAAGCCATCAAAAGAATTTAAAGAATTTATAAATTTAAAAGATAATGGATAAATCTGACAGTGCTTACAAAACAATAGGCGAGGTTGCAAAAATATTAAATCTAAAATCTAATAAAAAAGGTATTCTCCCAACTCATACGATTAGATTTTGGGAAACTCAATTTAAGCAAATTAAACCTAAAATCTTAAACTCAAACAGAAGATATTATGATGAAAACTGCATTAATCTTCTTAAAAAAGTTAAATTTCTCCTTAAAGAACAGGGCATGACAATTAATGGTGTAAAAAAGATCCTAAATGGAGGCGAGTCTTTAGAACTTGACGAAATTGCAAATAATTCTATAAAAGCTGATAATTTAAGAAATAAATTAGTTAAAATTTCTAAAATTGTTAAAAATTTAAAAAATTTAAAATAATATGGCTAAAAAAACACACGTAAAAGTTAGACTTGTTCCAGAATCTAAACCTGACAGTCCATTCTTTTATTATGTTAAAAAACCTGCTGGCGGTGAAAAAGCTAAAGTAAAACTGTCTGCTAAAAAATATAATCCTGCAACTAGAAAACACGAAACTTTCGTGGAAAAAAAACTTCCACCACACAGTAAGTAATTATTTTTTTTTAAAATTTCTTCTCTCGTAGTCGATATATGACCAGATCATATTTTTCCAAATTCTATTAGTGATTTTTGGATCGATTTTTAATTTTTTTGATTTTCCTTTAATTTTACTAAGGATAAAATTAATTCTTTTTTGGTCAACTATTTCTTTTTTAAACTCTTTTAACTTAAGCACTTCTTTCACAAGGCCTGTTCTGTATTTAATAAGAGAAAGAAGCTTATTATCAAGTTTATCAAGCTTAACTCTAATTATATTTAATTTTTTTTTGTTATTAGGCGACATTTAATTTATTGGATTAATTAATAATTATTATATTTATCTACACATGTACAGTGCGAATAGTCATATAAATTATCAATTAAAAATTTGGTTACTTATATTATTGTTATTGATTATTTTGATTATCTTAGTAGGTGGACTAACAAGATTAACAGATTCAGGTCTGTCCATTACTACATGGGAATTATTTGCAGGTTTTCTTCCCCCTTTAACAAATGATAAATGGATAGATTATTTTAATCTTTATAAGACAATCCCGGAATATCAGGAACAAAACTTTAATATGACTTTAGATGAGTTTAAATTAATTTTTTGGTGGGAATGGGCTCATCGACAACTAGGTCGACTAATTGGTTTGATTACATTGTTACCGCTTCTGTATTTTGCAATTAAAAATGGTTTATGGGTTGTAAAAAGATATGGCATAATTTTTATTTTAGTTTGCTTGCAAGGATTTTTAGGATGGTACATGGTATCCAGTGGTTTAGTAAATAGAATTGATGTCAGTCATTATAGATTATCTATACATTTATTTACAGCCTTTATTATTCTTTCAATTGTTTTTTGGAATGTTTTGAAATTGACCAAACTACAAATTAATCAAATTTCTATTAAATTATTTTTTATTAAATTTTTTCTTGTTTTGCTATTTATGCAATTAATTATTGGTGCTTTTGTATCAGGTATGGATGCTGGAACCATTTATAATACATGGCCTTTAATGGGCGCTTCTTATTTTCCAGATGATAGTAAAATGATTGAATTTTTAAACATTTCTGTTTTTGATAATCCTTCTATTGTACAATTTTTACATAGAAATTTAGCTTACCTAATTATGATAGTTTATATTTTTCTGTTAATTTCTATTTTTAAGGAGACAAATAAAATATTTAGAAAACCAATTTTAATTATTGGGATAAGTTTGTTTTTACAGGTTGTGTTAGGAGTATTAACTATTCTATCTGGAGTAAAGATTATTTATGCATCTTTACACCAGATAAATTCTATTTTGATAATATTATCGACTTTATATTTCCTCTACATATCCAGGTATGAGGAAAAAACTAATTAGTTTCTATTTGTTGACATATAAAACTCAAATTAACTAACAGCTTTTAATTTACCTTTAGAAGAATTCTCTAAAGCTTGATCCAAATCATCAATGATATCGTCTATATGCTCCAAACCAATACTCAATCTTACATAACCAGGTGTTACTCCAGCTGCAGCTAACTCATCTTCAGTAAGTTGACTATGTGTTGTTGTTGCCGGATGAATTGCTAAGCTTCTAGCATCACCAATGTTTGCAACATGGTAGAACATTTTCAAAGACTCAATAAATCTTTTTCCTGCTTCAATACCTCCAGCTAGTTCAATGCCAACTAGCGCACCATAACCACCTTTAAGATATTTTTTAGCTCTACTATTTATTTCATCATTATGTTCAGTAGCATAAATCACTTTATCGACCGCTTTATGTTTCTTTAAATAATCAACAACTTTAGAAGCATTTTCACAATGTTGTTTCATTCTTAAAGCTACAGTTTCTAAGCCTTGAATTACGCCAAAGGCATTATCAGGTGATAGTGCTGAGCCAAGATCTCTTAAAATTGTTACTCTTGCTCTTACTGCAAAAGAAACATTAGCACCTGTAAGTTCTGGAACAGCTTTTCCCCAAACTACACCTCCATAGCTAGCATCAGGTTCGTTGAAAAGAGGTTGTCTTTTTGGATCTGCTGTCCAATCAAAATTACCACCATCAACTAAAGCTCCACCAACAACAGTTCCGTGACCTGCTATATATTTTGTCAGCGAATAAACCACAACAGCAGCCCCATGTTCTAATGGCTTACAAATTACTGGTGCAGCTGTATTATCAACAATAAGTGGTATATTGTATTTTCTTCCAATATCTGAAACTTCTTTGATAGGAAAAGCTCTTAAATATGGATTTGGTAAAGTTTCTCCATAAAAAGCTCTTGTTTTATCATCTATAGCTTTTTCAAAGTTTTTTGGATCAGAAGGGTCAGCATATCTTACTTCAATACCAAGCTTGCTTAAAGTATGCGTGAATAAAGATACAGTTCCACCATAAAGATCTGTTGAACTAACAATATTATCTCCAGCTTGAGCAACATTTAATATTGCAAAAGTTGAAGCTGTTTGTCCTGATGAAACGGTTAAACTTGCTAAGCCACCATCAAGTGCCGCTAGTCTTTTTTCCAATACATCATTGGTTGGGTTCATGATTCTTGTGTAAATATTGCCAAACTCTTTTAATGCAAACAGGTTGGCTGCATGCTCCGTGCTATTGAATTGATATGATGTAGTTCTATAGATAGGAACTGCTACAGCATTTGTTGCAGTATCACTTCTGTAGTCTCCACCATGAATTGCGATAGTTTCTGGATTATTTCTTTTTGTACTCATTTTTACTCCTTTTTTAGTGCTTTAACTTAATGTAAGGCGCACAATACAGTTCAAATGCCTACCGATAATGATGTGTAAATTCCTGTTTAGCAGTTTTATGCCCGCAATAGGATCAAATCGGCTTGATCCTTTTAGCAGATAAGTATTGTAATGCAAGCCAAATATCAAATTGACTTTGCAATTAATAATAGTATTAATCCTGGCACAATGACAAAATTTGTAAAAAAAGACCAAGTAACATCATCATGGTTCGAGATAGACGCAACTAATGCTGTTGTTGGTAGATTAGCAACTGTTATTTCAAAAATTATTCGTGGCAAAAACAAAACTACTTATACTCCTCATATGGACCATGGTGATTTTGTTGTAGTTAAAAATATCGAACAAGCAAAATTTACTGGAAAAAAATTTGAGGATAAAATCTATTATAGACACACTGGCCACCCAGGTGGAATTAAAGAGACTACACCTGAGAAATTACACGAAAAAAAACCAGGTGAAACTTTAAAGCTTGCCGTAAAAAGAATGCTTCCTGGTGGAGTGTTAGGCAGAAAACAATTAACTAAATTAAAAATTTATACAGGTAGTGATCATCCACATGCAGCACAAAATCCTCAAATTATTGAGTTAGGCAAATTAAACAGCAAAAACTTAGTTAGAAACTAATATGGAAAATACTCAAACAGCATCAAAAACACCTAAACTAAAATTAGACTTTAAAGACAGTAAGTATGCAACGGGTAGAAGAAAAACTTCAATTGCAAAAGTTTGGTTAAAAAAAGGTTCAGGAAAGATTTATGTAAATGGAAAATTATTTAATGAATATTTCTCAAGTGAGTTTCATCATCTTCAAATTACTAGACCTTTTGATATAATCAAACAATCTACTGACTATGATGTTAGATGTAGTGTTAGTGGGGGAGGTCCAACTGGTCAAGCAGGTGCCTTAGTTCATGGTATTTCTAAAGCTTTAGTTATGTTTGATGAAAATTTAAAATCTACATTAAAAACCGAAAAACTTACAACCAGAGACTCTAGAGCAGTTGAAAGAAAAAAACCTGGTAGAAGAAAAGCTAGAAGAAGCTTCCAATTCTCTAAAAGATAATTCTTTTTTAATTTTAAACTGTTATAATAAATTATGCCTAAGCTTAATGCATTGGTTGCTGGTTCAACTGGATATATTGGAGTTCAATTAATTAAATTATTAATTAAACACAAATTTATAAACATAAGATTTCTATGCGGAAATAGTTCTGTAGGAAAAAATATTTCTAGTTATGACAAATCTCTTTCAGGAAAAAAATTACCAAAAATTATTAAATTTAATAAAAAACTTTTAAAAGATGTTGATGTAGTTTTTACAGCATTACCCAATGGAGAAGCACAAGATATTTCAAAACATTTAACAAAAAATATCATTTTAATTGATTTAGCTGCTGATTTTAGATTAGAAAATGGATCAGAATTTTTAAAATGGTACAAACAAAAACACAGAGCAGTAAATTTAATTAAGAAAAGTATATACTGTCTTCCAGAAGTTAACGGAAAAGATATAGGTAAATATCAGATTGTATCTTGTCCGGGTTGTTATCCAACTTCAATACTTTTACCTTTAATTCCTCTTTTTAAAAAAAAATTAGTTAAAGTTAACAATATAATAATGGATTCTAAATCTGGCTATTCAGGAGCTGGTAGAGGTGTCCATAAAAAATATAAAGATAAAAACCTATATGAATCTTTAAGTGCTTATGGTGTTGGCTTTCACCGACATAATTCAGAGATTGATCAAATGTTAAGAAAATTCACTAAAAAGAAATTAAGTTTTAATTTTACACCTCATTTAACTCCTATGTTTCGAGGTATTTTAAGTACTATTTATATTGATCTAGAAAAAGGTGTTACTCAGTCAAAAATAATTAAGACACTAACAGATTTTTATAAGAATGATGATTTTATAAAAATTTTAGAAGCAAATAGTCTGTTAAGTACAAATGATGTAATTAACTCAAACAATTGTTTCATTTCTGTTTGTAAATCTAAATACAAAAATAAGATTGTAATAATTTCAGCTATAGACAATTTAATTAAGGGTGGAGCAGGTCAAGCAGTACAAAATTTAAATATGAAATTTAATTTCCCAATTAAAACAGCCTTATAATGAAATTAGTCTTTATTTTTTTTATTTTTTTTATTTTAAATAATTGTTCATTAAACAAAGATTCTAAATATTGGACAGAAGATGTGGTAAAAAAAAGTGAAGATCAAAAAAAATTATCTGAAGTATTAAAAAAGTCAGAAGACATAACAAATATGAGTTATGACGAATATAAGATTTATATAGATGACTATACTAAAAAAAGTAAATATCCGGATATAAACCAATGAAAAAATCAATAAATATTGCTGTAGTAGGTCTTGGACAAGTAGGTTCTTATTTGGTTAATGAATTGAATACTAAAAAAAAAGATATTGAGCTTAAAACAGGCAAGAAGATTAATGTTGTAGCCATATCAGCTAGAAATATAAATAAAAAAAGACAATTTAGAATTAATAAAAAAATATTTTTTAAAAATCCGTTAGATATTTTTAGTAAAACAAATGTTGATATTTTGTTTGAAGCTATAGGTTTATCAGATGGGATTTCAAAAAAAGTTGTTGAGACTGCTTTAAAAAAGAAAATTCACGTAATAACTCCAAATAAAGCATTAATCTCAAAACACGGCAACGAATTAGCAAAAATTGCAGAACAAAATAATGTCAATCTAGAATTTGAAGCATCTGTTGCTGGAGGAATTCCGATATTAAGATCAATTAAAGAAGGTTTGGCTACTAATAAAATTTCAAAAGTTTATGGGATTTTAAATGGTACATCTAACTATATTCTCTCAGAAATGGAAAATTCGAACCAAAGTTTTGCTGATGTTCTAAAAAAAGCTCAAAAACTTGGATATGCAGAACCAGGAAATCCAAAATTAGATCTAAATGGTTTTGATGCTTTCGCAAAAGTTAGAATTTTATCATCATTATCATTTAATAGTAAAATTTCTAAACACAAATGCTTAATGGAAGGAATTGAGAAAATTGATCTTAAAGATATAAAAATTGCAAACCAATTAGATTTAAGAATTAAACTTCTTGGAATATCTGAATTGAAAAATGGTCATTTATTTGAAACAGTACATCCATGCCTTGTAAGTAAAAATTCTTATATTGGTAACGTTATCGGTGTAATGAATGCTGTTATCCTTGAAGGAAAACCTGTTGGTGAAAGTATTTTTCAAGGAGAGGGTGCTGGCCCAGGTCCTACATCTTCTGCATTGTTGTCTGATTTATTATCTATCTTAAGAGGTAATATAAAAAAACCTCTGGGTGTTTCTGTCAATAAATTAAAATCCTTAAAACCATATAATGTTAACAATTATGTTAATTCTTTATATTTAAGATTTGAGGTAAAAGATAAGCCAGGTGTTTTATCTCAAATTACAAACCGTTTAGCTAAATATAATATATCTGTAAAAAGGCTAATTCAAACCCCTAATAAAAAAGATGATAAAGCTACTATTGTTATAATAACTCATAAAACTTCTGAACTTAATTGTAATAACTGTTTATCTATATTTAAGAAAAATAAAAATATTCTTAAAACACCAGTTTTAATCAGATTGTATAATTAATGGATATTTACTTAAAACTTTTTGAAGTTTTATTTCCTGTTTTTTTTATTGTTGGCATTGGTTATTTTTTAGGTAAAAAAAATCCAAAACTGGATACTTCTTTCATTACTAATTTTGCTGCAAATATCGGTACCCCAGCAATGGTGTTTTATTCAATAACAACAACCGGAATTACTTTTGAAATATTTACAAATTATTTTTGGTATGCGTTACTAGCTATCAGTGGTTTTGCTTTAACAGGAATTGTTTTTTTATTTGTTCTAAAAAAAGAAATTATTAGAGAATTACCTCCTTTTATTTTACCTAATACAGGAAATATGGGTTTACCAATTTGCTTATTTGCATATGGCAGTCAGGGTTTAGGTGTAGCTGCAACAATATCTTCACTAGTCATTTTATTCCACTTTACTTTAGGTGTTTTTTTAGCAAGCAGAAAGTTTGATCTTGATCTAATAATTAAAAATCCACCTTTTTATGCGATAATAATTTCAGTATTATTTCTTTATTTTGAAATTGAGTCACCAGTTTACATCATAAATCTTACAATGATGCTTACATATACAGCTATTTTTTTAATTCTTATGTCGTTAGGAATAGCGTTAACAAGATTTAAAGTTTTTTCATTTCAATCTGCATTCATATCATCAATCGGAAGAGTGATAATTGGTCCAGTAATTGGTTATATGATAATAAAGTTTTTTAACTTATCTGGATTTGCTGCAGGGGTTTTATTAATTCAATGTGCGATGCCAAGCGCTGTATTAACATACCTAGTCGGCTCAATGTATTCTCCTAAAAAGATTGTTGATAGTGTTGCGAGTATGATCGTTGTATCAACAGTTATGTCATTTATAACTATACCAATCACCTTATTCTTTGCTTTAAAATACTTCTATTAAGCAGTATCCTTCTTAAATGAAGGCAATAATATTAAATGCTACTGCTTGGATGATTGTTCCGGTAATGGATGCAATTGCTAAACATCTAAGTCTTACAATGGATGTTTTTCAGATAACTTGGGCTAGGTATTTCTTCACTGTTGTTTTTACGCTTTCTTTAATGGTTTTATTTTACAGAGAAACGCTTGTTTGGAGCAAAAGGCCAAAGCTTCAGCTTGTTAGAGGAATAATTCTTGCTTTTTCAACTTTATGTTTCTTCTACTCAATATCAGTAATTTCACTTCCTAAAGCATTAACACTTGCATTTGTTGCCCCAATAACATGCACCGCTTTATCTCCATTTTTTCTTGGTGAAAAGGTGGGTATTAGAAGATGGTCAGCTGTGCTAGTAGGCTTTTTAGGAACTCTCATAGTTATTAGACCAGGCTTTATAGATGTTAATTTAGCCACTTTAGCAGCTCTAGCTTGTGGTGTTTGTTATGGCTTCTATTTAGTAATAACTAGAAAGTTAAGTACTTCAGATAATTCGCTTTTAACGCTTTTATTTACTGGTGTAGTAGGGTTAGCAATAATTAGTTCGTTTATGCCTTCAGTGTGGGTCAATCCAACCCCAAATGAATGGATTATGATGGCTATAATCGGCCTTATAGCCTCTGTAGCGCATCTTTTTATCATTTTATCACTCAAATATGCTGATGCTTCTAAATTAGCTCCTTTAGGCTATACAGAGATTATCACTAATATTATTATTAGTTATTATTTCTTCCATGAACTTCCTGATAATTGGACTTATCTCGGTCTTTTCATAATAGTATTAAGTGGTCTATATATCTCTAGGAGAGAATACTATCTAAGCAAGTTAAATTAATAGTAATAAATTATTTACTAAATACTAATGTATTAGATTAATTTTATACACTAAATGTATGTAATTGTTGATTAATTTAGTTTATCAAATATATAAATAAAATTGTAATATAGTAAAAAAAATATTACTATATATTCAATTAACTCAATAATTAGCGATAATAAGATAAACATTAATCCAATATTCAATTTTATATTAATAAAAATTATATCAATAAATCAAATTTATTGTGATTGATTAAAATTGTTTAATATCAACACTTTTAAACGTTCTAACTTAAATAATTAATATTAAAGTACAGGAGGGGAGCGAAAATAACTAAAAAAACCACCTTTTTTTTCATCTTCTAAAAGTATTGATATCATTAAAAATTAGAGCAATGCACTATCCGAATATACGCTTTAAACGGCCATAGAGCACCTTATTTTAAGCAAAGATCGACATCTAGTACAACTGAAGGGTGCATAATGCCATTTATGGGAAAAAGGATTAAAATAGCTTAAAAGTGTTTATTTTAGGGGTTAATTTAAGGATTTGGTATATAAAAAATGCTATTAAATTAAGACTTTCTCTGACCTCAGTAATCGCCTTTTTTGCTGAATACCACCTTTTCCTGAGTAGCCACCAAGGCTTCCATCAGATCTTATCACTCTATGACAGGGTATTTTGGGAGGATAAGGGTTTTTGCCTACAGCGTTAGCAACAGCCCTGAAAGCTTTAGGTTTTCCAATGGCTTTAGCAACTTCGAGGTAGGTTTTAACTTTACCTTTTGGTATTTTCCTCAAATAATTCCACACTTTTAGCTGAAACTTAGTCCCCTTTAAGTTCATAGAGTTCAAAACCTGTGTTATTGGCTATTTTATCGTATAATTTCTTTGCATTTTCATTGGAAGAGTGGGTGATCCAACGAATTCCATTCCAATTATTGGCTTTAGATAAGGATTTTAGATGACTAATAAGCTTTTGAGCTATTTTTTGACCTCTAAAATTAGGCTCAACATATAAATCATCTAAAAAACCAATATATTGACCCTTAATTGGTCTTGGCATAGCTCTATAATGAGCAATACCTACTATTTTACCTTCTAATTCAAAGCAAATACCACTGACATCATGATTTTCATCGTGAATCCATCCCCATAAAGTGTCCAAAATTCCTATATTTATTTGGACTTTATAGAAATCGGCATAACCATTGTACAATTTAATCCAATTTTCTTTATCTGTTAGTTCTAATTTTCTAATCATAAACTTTAATAATTAATCTTAAATTATTGATATTATTAACTTAACAAATTTTAATTTCTTGAAATCATCTCGTACATTTTAGCAATTTGATTGCTACCAGTTTTTTTAAAAAGCCCTGGTATTAAACCATGTATAAGACAAAAAACTCCAGTCACAAGCATAGTAAAACCAATTTTAAAAGCTATCCGCATATGTTGGAGGTAAGTTTCATTAACTTCATTAAGATGTTCTTGAGAATCTTTAATCATTATTTTTTAAATTATTCTTATTGACATTATAAATCTATTATATTATTACTAACGATAATTAATGGTTATCAATAGTAAAAAATATGAATGATATAATAACAGACATAAAAGCACTACAACAAGAAACGTTATTAAACCTTCAAAGCTCAAAGGCAAATAATACTGTAAGAGCCTACAAATCAGATTTTAACGATTTTGCTTTATTCTGTGCGCAAAATGGTTTTAAATCTCTTCCATCAGAACCAAAAATAGTTTCATTATATTTAACTCATTTATCAACTAAAGACTTTAAAATGAGCACTTTAAAACGAAGATTAGTATCAATAGGTGTTATACATAGGGTTAAAGGTCACTATTTAGATACAAAACACCCATCAATTATTGAGAATATAATGGGTATTAAAAGAAGAAAAGGAAGTATTCAAAGAGGTAAAAAACCGATATTAATCAATAGTTTAAAACAAATTATTAAAGTAATTGATCAACAAAAAAAGGAAGAAATAAAAAAACTTAGGGATAGGTCCATTATCTTAATTGGATTTTCAGGTGGTTTTAGAAGAAATGAGATAGTTTCATTAGACTATGAAGATCTAGATTTTGTACCAGAAGGTCTTAAAATTAGCCTTAGAAGGTCAAAAACAGACCAATTTGGCGAGGGTGCTATAAAAGGGCTACCCTACTTTGACAATTTACAATTTTGCCCAGTTGTTTCAATTCATAAATGGATTGAAATATCAAAAATAAGTTCAGGACCATTATTTAGAAGGTTTACCAAAGGATCCAAATTATCAAATAATAGATTAACAGATCAAACAGTTGCTATACTTGTAAAAGAATATTTAAAATTAGCAGGTATAGAGAGCAAAAATTACTCTGGACATAGTTTAAGATCAGGCTTTGCGACCTCTGCAGCTGAGTCTGGTGCAGAAGAAAGAAGTATAATGGCAATGACAGGCCATAAATCAACAGAAATGGTTAGAAGATATATCAAAGAAGCAAACTTATTTAAAAACAACGCTTTAAATAAAATAAAATTATAAAAATTTATTTATTTTGAATAAAATTTTATCAAAATCAGGTTTAATTATAAAAAATTTATAATTATCATTACGAGGTTTATATTCACGAAAAGCGTTAATACTAATATTTGTATCAAATATATCGATAACCTTTTTTTGAAGATAAGAAGCCATAACTGTCATTGCTCCATGGGGAGAAATTACAGTTTTTGATAAGCTGATTAGTTTAAATAAATCACAAGTATTAATATTATGTAGATAATGAATATTTTGTTTTAAATCAATTTTATCTACAGAATTACTAAAATCTAAATAAGATAAATTTGACAAAAAAATTTTGTGATAATCAAAATTACCGTAATCTGAAGTTAATATAACTTTATTCTTATAAGAAAGCTTATTAAGAAGTTTAAAAAAAGATATGTTAGACCAACCATTTTTTTAAAAATATAATCTTTGTAGTGAATATGAATAAAATTTTCAAATAAACCAATATTATTTTGAAACAAAGAAGAGCATTGAGGGTTGTGATTGAGAATATTCTGGTATGATGATAATTCTTTTGATGAACATAAATTAAAAATTAGTGAACTTATATTGTCATTAATTTTTTTATTATTTCTATCATTAATCATATATTTAAAAAGTTTTTTTAAAAGAAAATTTAGTGGTCTAGATTTATTTGAGTTTTTAATAGTAATTGCATAAAATTTAGATTTACAAAATAACGGTAAATAATAATAAAAATTTTTTGGTGATAAAATATAGATTTTTTCAAATGAATTATCTAAAATTTTGAAAATTAACTTTAATTTATCAGAAATTTTAAGATTATAAGGTAAAAAGGAAACAGTAACATTATCCATATCAAAAAGAAAACTTAACTTTTGTGATATATTAGACAATACTATCTCAATTTTAGCATTTGGATTATCGGCTAAAATCGCATTTAATCCATCAAGAGAATTGAATAGATCCCCCACTCTATCATTTTTTAAGATAAGTATTTTATCCATTTAAAAAATACTCTATCCATTCATTAGCAATAAATTCCCAATTATTTTCATGACGTTTTTTGTGCATTTTTTTTTTAAAATTTAGGTAAAAATTATCATCATTAAGTAATTTTATTGTGAAATCAGCGAATTCTTGATCATTATTAGCAATGAAACCTGTTTCATTATGGGTAACACGTTCTCTCAAAGAGCCTATACCAAATGTTACGACAGGAAGACATAACTTAATAGCCTCTTCAGCTGTAAGTGTAAAAATATCAGATTTATGACCTAAATAAGTTAAAGCACGATAACTATTGAGCTCATTAATCATTTGAGATCTTGAACCGATGGTTCTTAAAAAAATATTATTATTAAAATGATAATCTTTATAATCAATTATATTTGGTGTTATATAAAGTTTGAATTGATTGTTAATCGGAAAAATTCTTTCACACCAAATTTTAATTAATCTATCAAGATTTCTATTTGATCGGATATTATAAACAACCTTTCGTTCTGGTAAGTGGTTTATGTCTATATCTATATCTAAAAATTTAGGATCCACTGTAATAGGAATAGTTTTTTTTCCATAAAAAGATGTTAAAAAAGATCTTTTTTGAAATTGGTATTCACATAATGTTATTAAAACTGGTTTAAATTTTAAAAATGGTAATAATTGTTTTTTTCTTATAAATTTTTCAATTGGTTGATTGCTATTAGAAAAAACTGCTTTTTTAATTGAAGAAACACGATGAAATTCATTTGCATCAGAAATTACAATTGCTAAGTCATAGATATAGCTCTTATCAATTTTATTTTTATGAAAATAATTAACGCCATTAATTATTTTTAAATTAGAAATAGAATTACAATAATCTACTTCAATACCCATTTTAACAAATTGTTCAGCTAATAAAATTAATGATGCTTCAGTTCCTCTAACAACTGTTCCGTCAATATCATCACCAGAATATGATAGACTTGAATTATCTATTATTATTATCTTTTTATTAAATAAGTTCATTAAAAAAATTCTTATTTGTAATTTTCCAACCTTTTTTTTTTAATTTGGTATTTGATCCAACTAAACTGTTAATTTTTTTACTTTTTAGAATTAGAATATTTTTTTTATATTTTTTATTTATATGATGAATTATATCGGGTAAAAAAATTTTTTCCCCAGAACAGATATTGTAATCATTCTTTAATTTAAGATTAATCATTTGATAGAGAGCGGTATTTATATCTTTCATAGAAATAAAATCTCTATATGAGTTTACATAATTAAATTTAATTATCTTTTTTTTTTCTTTTATTTTTTCTATAACATCATTAATGAAAAAACCATTTTTTTGGCCCTTATTATAGTAATTAAAAATTCTAGCTATACCAATTCTAAATTTAAATTTTTTCTGATTTTTCAAGATATAATTTTCAAGAGCTAATTTTGTAATACCATAATAATTCATAGGTTTTTTTGTAGAATTTTCTTTTAATTTGAAAGTAGATTTCTTGAAAACATGGCTAGTTGAAAGAGATAGAAAATATCTAAATTTTTTCATACTTGTATTATTGAGTAAATTTATTAATTTCATTGGTGATTTGTAATTAACTTTTAAAGCTTTTTTTTTATTATTTTCACAAGTTTTATTTGATGTGATAGCTGCAAAATTAATGAAAACGTTTATATCAGAGTTTTTAATTAACCACGATTTTAATTTATTCGTGTCTCTTATGTCGCCAGAATATCTTTTAAAAATAAAATTTTTACAATAATATTTAACAAATGATTTAGCTAAAATGCTTTTATAACCAATATAGGCTATTACAATTTTATTTTTACCTAAATGATTTTTCAAAAGCTGAAACTATTTTATTTAAAAAATTATTATTAACTTTTTTTGTGGGCAATCCAATAAAAAAACTTGAATTATAAACTTTGTCAGTATTTGGAAATTTTTGTTTAATAGATATATCATATATTTTGGCTGCAGGTTGATCAGCAAAATTACCACTTATAATTGGCCTAGTCTCAATTCCATTATTTTCCAATTTCTTAATTATAATTTTTTTATTAATATTTTTTATTAATATTTTTACAGACAAACCAAACCATGAAGGATTAACAAATTTATTTTCATAATAAAAATCTATCTTATTTTTAAGGTATGAATTGTTTAGTAATGAATTGATAATTTTTTTTCTATTCAAATTTCTAATTTTGATTAATTTATCCATCCTTTTAAATTGGTTATGGCCAATTGCAGCAGATACTTCAGTTGGTCTCAAATTATAGCCAGAGTTAAAAAAAATAAATCTTTTATCTAAAAATTTATTTTTTTTATATATTTCATTTTCAAAAGAAGTTCCTCTTGACCAACCATGAGATCTTAATGATTTAATAATATTATAATCATTTTTATCCTTACAGCATATCATGCCACCCTCTCCAGATGAAATTTGATGAGATGAATAAAATGAAAATGATGAAAAATCACCATATGTACCTAAATATTTATTCTTATATTTAGAACCTAATGACTCACAGTTGTCTTCAATTAATATCAAGTTATATTTTTTTTTAATTTTCATTATTTTATTCATGTCACATGAATTTCCGAGAACATTAACTAGTAAAATTGCTTTGGTTTTATCGGTAATTTTTCTTTCTAATTGCTGCTCATCTATATTTAATGTGTTGGGATTTATATCTACAAATACAGGTTTTAAGTTAGATTGAACTATTGGCCACAAAGAAGTTGACCAACATAATGTTGGTATTATTATTTCGTCACCTTTCATTAATCTATTTTTTCTGTATGGATTAATTAAACACTGTAAAGCAAGAAGATTAGCTGATGATCCAGAATTGACCATTAGCGAATAATTTGATTTTAATTTAACTGTAAATTCATTTTCAAAATTTTTAGTTTCTTTTGATAATGTAAGTTGTTTAGATTTTAAAACTTTAATACCTTTAATAATGTCATCATCTGAAAAAGGATTTTCAATTAATGGATAAATGTATTTATTCATATAAATCTTGTTCGTATTTAATCATATCATCAATTAAATCGTCAGATTTATATCGTGGTTTCCAATTTAATAAGTTTTTAGCTTTTGAATAATCACCTTTTAAAAAATCTACTTCACCTGGTCTAAAATATTTTTTATCTATTTTAATTATTATTTTGTTAGTATTTTTATCAATAGCTACCTCT
>CABXKF010000023.1 GCA_902512765.1 uncultured Pelagibacteraceae bacterium
TTACTGTAGGTGCTGCTAGTGTTGCTATAACAAAGTCTCTTCCTTTAATTGTTGGAGTTACATCTGTTTCTAAATTAATTGATGATATCTTGAAACTTTCACCAATCTCAACACCATCAAGATCAATTACCAAACTTTCAGGAATTTTTTCACTCGGGCATCTTAATTCTACTTTTCTTCTAACAATGTTTAAAACTCCACCCCTCTTTAAACCTGGAGATTTTTCATGGTTAATAAATTGAACAGGTACTTCAATACGTATTTTTACACCCGGTACTACTCTTAAAAAATCAACATGAATTGGTTCATCTGAAATGATATGATATTTAATCTCTCTTGGAAGAACGTTTTGTGGTTTTCCATCAACATTTAAAGTTACTATATTTGATAAAAAATTTTCCTTATCGATTAGAGATTTTAATAATTTTTTTGAAATTGATACTGTTTCATTTTGTGCTTCACCACCATAAATTACAGCTGGTACACCACCATTATTTCTAAGTGCACTAAGTTCACCCTTAGTTTTAGTGTTTCTAATGTTTGCTTCTAATGAAATCATAAAATCATGGGTTTTTAGCCCAAGTTCTTTAATAACTCAAGGTAATTATTTAAATAAATCTGAAACAGATGTTGAATTAGATATCCTTTTGATTGCTTCTCCCATTAAGCCTGAAATAGGCAGAACCTCAATGTTTTTAGCACTTTTAATTTTGTCGTAGTTGTCAATCGTATCTGTAATGACAAGATTTTTAATTACAGAATTTTTGATTTTTTTTACAGCTTCACCACTTAACACTCCGTGCGTAATATAAACATAAACTTCTTTTGCACCTCTATCTTTTAGTGCTTTTGCGGCATTCACTATTGTTCCACCTGAGTCAATAATGTCATCAACAATTACACAAGTTTTGCCTTTAACATCTCCAATTACATTCATCACTTGTGATTGACCTGGTTTTGGTCTTCTTTTATCAACAATTGCCAGTCCCACATTTAATAGTTTTCCTAAGGCTCTAGCTCTTTCAGTTCCACCAACATCGGGTGCAACACAAATAATATTTTTATTTTTTATTTTTTTCTTTGCATGTCTTGCAAAAATAGGAGTTGCAAATAAGTTATCAACTGGAATATCAAAAAAACCTTGGATTTGACCGGCATGTAAATCTACTGTCACGACTCTATCAGCGCCCGCTTTAGTTATTAGGTTAGACACCAGTTTTGCTGAAATGGAAGTTCTTGGAACAACTTTTCTATCTTGTCTTGCATACCCAAAATATGGAATTACGGCAGTAATATTTTTTGCAGAGGATCTTTTTAAAGCATCTATACAAAGCAAAAGTTCCATAAGATTATCGTTAGCCGGTGATGAAACTGACTGAATAATAAAAATACTGTTTCCTCTAATATTTTCATTAATCTCAACATAAATTTCACCATCAGAAAAGTTTCTGATACTAGAGTTTACCAATTTAGACTTTAAATATTTTGCAATATTTTTGCTAAGAGGTTTGTTGCTATTTCCGGATAATAATTTCATTAAAAAAACTAATTAAGCATAATTATTGAAATATTTCTACCATAATCATTATGTTTTAATTTTAAAGCTCTTCTTGCGCTGAAAAATTTATTTTTGATATCAAAAGTATCAATATTTAAAACATCTATGTGTTTAACCTCTATAGCTTTAAGGGACTTATATATAAAACCAGTTAGATTAAAGTATAATTTATTTTTTTTATTCTTAAAAAATATTAAATTTTTTTTATCTTTTTTGGTAAATTTTTTCTTAAAATCCTCTTTCACTTCATAGTTTTTTAGAGAAATAGACGGACCTATGACTGCAGTAATATTTTCTAAATTACAACCTTTTTTGATCATAAATTTAATTACATTATTTATTATGCCTTTATAGGCTCCTTTCCAGCCTGCGTGGATTGCAGCTATCATTTTTATTTTGTTGTCATAAATTAATATTGGGGCACAATCAGCTGTTAATACAGCAATAGGCAAGTATCTTTGATTAGTTATAATAGCATCAGCTTTAGGTTTATTTTTATATTTATATTTTTGGTCGATGTATATGAATTTGTTACTATGAAATTGTTTAACTAAAAAAATATTTTTTGCTTTATTGCTAATTTTTTTTCTTACAATCTGTAAGTTTTTTTTAATATCAGATTTTTTGTCAGACGAACCAGGCCCACAGTTTAAACTCTTATAAATTTTTTTTGATTGACCACCGCTACTATTAAAAAAGCCATGCTTTAAATTTCTTAATCCTACTAATTTTTTTGATTTAATCAATTTCAAAACCTATCTTAAATTGATTTTTTGTCTTTTTTATCAACATCACTTTAAATAGCCCACCCATTTGTTTTTCATCTATAAGACGCCTAATTCTATAAAATAAATCTGATTTTTTTGAGAAAGGTATATTTTCACTTATAATTTCTGCTCTTTGAACTATTCCCATACTAGTTAAAAATTTTTTTTGATTAGTAATTATTGAATTTAAATCACTAAATTGATCAACAAATTTTTTAAATAAACCAAAGTTAATATTATAAGTAATGTCAGAATCTCCAATATCTTCTAGAACATTTGAATATTTATGATTATTGATAGCTTGGAGCGTTTCATGCATTTTAAAATTTAAATATCCATAATCAATTATTAGTATTCCGCCATTATTTTTTTTTATTAGATCACAAATATTTTTTAAATAATCAAATGAGCTTGGTGAATATTCAATAATTTCTTGATCTTTTGAAATTTCAAAGTTCAGACTCTGTTCAATCTCTTTTATTTCTGTTAATTGCTCTTTAAATTCAGCCTTGTTTTCTTCTTTTAAATACACAAATCTTTCAACCCAACCTTCTTTTTTTTTAAAAAATTGTTTAATTGGTAGTGCATCAAAAAACTCATTAGCTACAAATATCGTCGGATATGAATTATTTACCTTTATATCTTCTATCCAAGTTATTTTTTCTGATTTTAAATTTAATTGTTGTTTTTTTTTTAAAAGTTCACTTTTTTCATGTATTTGAAAATTACAATTATTAAAACACCCTGAAAATTTTTTTAATGTCTCAATTATGACTTTCATCATTTCACCATTTCCAGCTCCAAGCTCAAGCAAATTAAATTTTTTTGGTGATCCGATACTTTTCCAAAAGGTTAATACCCAAATCGCAATCATTTCTGAAAATAGTCTTGTAATGTTTGGTGCGGTAATAAAATCTCCTTCTTTTCCAAAAGGATTTTTTTTCATATAATAACCCGAATCTTTATTATATAGAGCAAATTCTATAAATTGGTCTAAAGGTAAATTTGTTGTTCTATTAATCTTCATTTTTAAGATAAAAAAGAATTGTTCCAATCGTTACAAACACTAGGCTAATTATTTGTCCCATAGTTAAATTTAAAACTAAATAGCCTAACTGTACATCTGGCACTCTAAAAAATTCAATAAAGAATCTAAACAAAGAATAAAAAATTAAAAATAATGCTGAAATTAAACCAGGTTTTCTCAAATAGTCTTTTTTTATAAAGTATATCAACACTAAAAATAAAATTATACCTTCTAAAATTGCTTCATACAATTGAGATGGATGTCTTGATAAATTATCTACTTTAATAAAGACAACTGACCATGGAATATCTGTAGTTATTCCATAAAGTTCAGAATTTATAAAATTAGCCAATCTTCCAAAAAAAATTCCTATTGGTGCTACTAGTGACACCTGATCTAAATAAGAAAATGGATTTTGATTATTTTTTTTTGCAAAAAAGAAACTTGAAATGATTACTCCTAATAATCCTCCGTGAAATGACATTCCACCTTGCCATATCTTAAAAATATCAAATATATTATCTAAATAATATGAAGAGTTATAAAATATAACATATCCTAATCTTCCACCTAAAATTACTCCAATGATGAGATAAGCTATATAGTCATCAAATCTTTTATTTATATCTGAGTCTTTGATAAATACTTTTTTACATAATGACCAACCAATAACAATTCCCAAAATGTAAGCTAGAGAATACCATCTAATTTCAAATGACATAATTTGAAAAGCGACTGGGTCAAAATTATTGATGAACATTTTAAATAATACTTATATTATATATCTTAAATATGAAAAATTCTAAATTTATAATTGATAAACTTGGTAAACTTTTTGAACAAGGTATTATCTCCTCAAAAGATCTTAGTTCAGAGCTTTTTAATATCTTGAAATCCAAAAGAGATGAAATTGTTTTTAAAATGAAACTCGTCAGCAAGGACGAATTTGATGTGTTATTAAAACGAGTTGAAAATTTAGAAAATAAAATTAAAAAATTGGAAACAAAAAAGAAAACTAAACAGGTAAAAAAATCTTAACACGAAGTCCGTTCATTTTAGATTTTTCAAGAACAATATTTCCCCCATGAGATCTGATAATATCTGATGCTATAGATAATCCAAGACCGACACTTGACTTGGACTCTGCTCTACCTTTATCAATTTTATAGAATGGCTTGAATACATTTTCATGTTCTTTTTTTGGAATGCCAGAACCATCATCATCAATGATAATTAACAAATTTGTATTTTCTTTGTTAAGTTTTACTTCAACTTTATTTCCATATTTTAACGCATTATCAATTATATTATTAAGACATCGATTAATTAAATTTTTTCTACCATTGAGATAAACTCTGGGTATTAAATCTTTTTGAATATTCTTGTTATTATATTTGATAACAATTTGTTCTATCAATTCTGATAAGTTGAACATCTCATCTTTTTCAATATAGGATGAACTTGTAAATTGCAGATATTCATTAAGCATTTTTTCCATCTCATTAATATCCTCTGCTAGTTTTTTAGCTAAATCCTTATCTTTAATGAAAGCAACTTGTAGTTTCATCCTCGTAAGAGGTGTTCTCAAATCATGACTTATGCCAGATAACATCTCGGTTCTTTGATTTAAATGTTTAAGAATTCTTTTTCTCATTTTATCAAACTCATGTCCTGCTTGTCTTATTTCCAAGGCACCTGAAGGTTTGAATTCCACTATTTCTTCACCTTTACCAAATTTTTCAGCAGCACGCGCAAGATTGGTAATTGGTCTAGTTTGATTTTTTAAAAATATTAATGAAATCATAACCATTATAATTGCTGGAACAGTTATCCAAAGCGCAAATATTCGTGCGGACGAGCTGGTAACTCTATCTCTAGGTACTAAAAATCTAAAGTATCCATCTTCATATTTTATTCTTATATCAATCAATTCTTTATAACTTGTTGTATCAAACCAAAACTCACCAAGATTAAAGTTTGATTTTAATTCTCTTCTAAGAGTCCTATCAATTGGACTGAATGTTCTTTTATTATATTTACTATTAAAATTCTTTTTATTAACATGCTCTATGTTTAGATCTATAAATAGAGAAAAGAGATTTTTTAATTCATCTTTATCAATTTTTTGATTATCATAAACTTCAACAAATAAATTAATTTCATTAATTAATGCCTTGGTCATTCCTTTATTAGTTTTGATCCAAAGGCTGTCAAAAAATACAATAGTTATGATTAATTGAAGAACTAAGACAGGAACAGCTACAATTAAAAGGGCCCTATAAAACAATCTTTTAGGTAATATTTTTTTTAAAAAATTACTCAATCCAAAGAACATATCCTGCACCCCTTATTGTTTGTAAAAATTTTGGATTTTTGGGATCAATTTCAATTTTCTTTCTTAATCTTGTAATAATTACATCTATAGATCTTTCTTTATCTAGCTCTATTAATTGACCAATATTCTCACGTGAAAATGTTTTACCTGGATTATTAATCATTTTTTCTAATATTATTTTCTCTGTATTGTTAATTTTAAACTCATTATCATTTTTAATAATTAATAGTTTATTTAAGTCAATTTTAACATTTTCAAACTCTATAATTCTAACTTGTTCAGTTTTTATAGTTTTATTTAAAATATTTTTAATTCTTAAAATTAATTCTTTTGGTTCAAATGGTTTTGGTAAATAATCATCAGCCCCAACCTCTAATCCCTCGACCCTTTCATTAGCTTCACCTTTAGCAGTCAAAAGAATAATAGGTGTATCTAATTTTTTTTTATGATCTTTGATAAACTCTAGTCCATTTTTTCCAGGCATCATTATATCTAAAATTATTAAATCAAATTTTATGATACTAATTTTTTCTGATGCATTTTCTGCACTATCAGCAGTCGTGACTAAAAAATTATTTTCATTCAAATATTTTTTAACTAAAGATCTAATTCCATCATCATCATCAACAACTAGAATATGTGCAATAAATTTATCCATTTATAATTTTAGTTAAAACATTATCAAAATTAATTACTTCCTCCGAACTCGAATTAAGTAAGGCATTGTAAATTCTTTTCTTTTGTAGATCGAAAATTTCATTAAATATTTTTTTTCCTTTTTCGTTTAAAAAAATATGCTTTACTCTTGTGTCTAAATCATCTCTTTTAAAAGTTACAATTTCCAATTTAATTAGATCTTTTAGTACCCTGTTTAAACTTTGCTTTGTCACTTTCAGCCGTTTTAAAAGCTCTGAAATCGAAATACCTTGGTACATTGACAATAGGTGAATTACTTTATGGTGGGCTAATCCAATAGAGTGTCTATCTAATACTTTTTTGGCGTCTGAAAATGTTTCTCTGTAACTTACAAATAATTTTTCAATTAAATCTTTTAGTTGTTCGTCTTTTAAATATAAAAGTTCTTTCATTATAGGTAAGTTATATTGACATATTAAAGATACAAAGATAATTTTCACTAATAATTTAAAAATTTCATACATGGTGCCGTACGATAATAGATCTGGAAAAATTTGGTATAATAGTGAGCTAGTTGATTGGGCTGACGCTAAGATACATGTTTTAAATCATGGACTGCACTATGCTAGTTGTGTTTTTGAAGGTGAGCGTGTGTATGATGGTTCTATATTTAAATTGGAGGAACACACTTCAAGACTTTTTTATTCAGCAGAAAGAATGGGAATGACAATTCCTTACAGCGAAAAAGAAATAAATGATGCCTGCAATAAAATTATTTCAGTTCAAAAAGTAGAAAATGGATATGTAAGACCTACTATTTGGAGAGGTAGCGAGATGATGGCAATTTCTGCACAACAAACAAAAATTCATGTTGCTATAGCGACTTGGGAGTGGGGCTCTTATTTTGATCCAAAACTAAAAGTAGAAGGAATAAAATTAAATATTTCAAATTGGCGAAGACCAGCTCCAAATACAATTCCTTGGGATACAAAAGCTTCAGGTCTTTATATGATTTGTACTTTATCTAAGCATGAAGCAGAAAAACAAGGATACACGGATTCATTAATGTTAGATCATGATGGAAATGTTGCTGAAGCAACTGGAGCAAATATTTTTTTCAAAGATAAAAATGGAGAAATTCACACTCCAATTCCAGACTCTTTTTTAGATGGAATAACAAGAAGAACAGTTATTGAAATTGCAAAATCTAAAAATATTAAAGTTCATGAAAGAAAAATAAGTCCATCAGAACTTTCTAATTTCGTTGGATGCTTTTTGACTGGAACAGCTGCGGAAGTAACACCAGTCTCATGTATTGCTGAGAATCAATTTAAAGTATGTGAAACTATAATTGATTTAAATGAAAGTTATCAAGCTTTAGTAAGAAAGAAAAAAGCAGCCTAATCTTTGTTGTCTTCTGACATTGCATGATCTATTCCTTTACGCATATAATCATACCCAGTGAAAAGTGTTAAAAATGCTGAAAGCCAAAGAAGAATAATTCCTATAGTTTGTGCATTATAATCTTGAAAATTAATAATCTTATTTCCCGTCTCTCCTGAGAGCAAAAGACCAATCGATACCATTTGTAAAACAGTTTTTAGTTTTGCAAGATTTGATACTGGAAGTTTTATTTGACCTTTAGCTAAAAATTCTCTTAATCCTGAAATCAAAATTTCACGTGTAAGAATAATTATAGCAGCAATAACCTCATAATTTCTAATGGTACCATCCATTACTAATAAGATTAATGCTGTAGCTACAATAATTTTATCTGCAATTGGATCTAATAATTCACCCAATTTAGACTCTTCCCCAAGCATTCGAGCCAACATTCCATCTAAAAAATCAGTGAACGAAGCAACTATAAACAATATGAGCGCAGTCAAATCTCCATAAAAGCCTGGTAGATAAAAAGCCAAGACAAAGAAAGGGACAATTATTATTCGCCCAATGGTTAATATATTAGGAATTTTTCTAAGCATAATTATTCGTGAAAGAAGTTATATATCTTTTTTGCAACTTTTTCCTCAACACCTTCTACAGACTTTATCTCATCAAAACTAGCAGACTCAACGGATCTTGCTGAACCAAAATGGTTTAATAATGCCCTTTTTCTAATAGCGCCAATACCATCGATCTGATCTAGCAATGATTTCGATAATCCTTTAGCTCGTTTTGCTCTATGCGAGGTAATTGCAAATCTATGTGCTTCATCTCTAAGTCTTTGCATAAAAAATAAAGTTGGATCATTTTTTTCAAATTTATAGCTTTTACCATTGTAGAAGAATGTTTCGTCTCCACTATTCCGCATTTTACCTTTTGCAATAGCTATCATTGGAAGGTCATGTAGACCCAATTCATCTAACACTTCTTTTGCTGAGGAATATTGTCCTTTTCCACCATCAATCAGTATTAAATCTGGTAAGGTTAAATAATTACCTTTTTCTAAAATTGCTCTTTTAAATCTTCTAGATAAAACTTCTTTAAGCATGGCAAAATCATCTTGCTCTGCACCTTTTGTTTTAATATCA
Organism: uncultured Pelagibacteraceae bacterium; assembly: GCA_902512765.1. Taxonomy (GTDB): domain Bacteria; phylum Pseudomonadota; class Alphaproteobacteria; order Pelagibacterales; family Pelagibacteraceae; genus Pelagibacter. The sequence continues at coordinate 8,858 of CABXKF010000023.1, forward strand.
AATTTTCGATACCTCTTTTTAACAAAACCTTCATTGCCAAATGTAACCATTGCGCCAACACTGTTGGTTCCTGAAATATGACTATTGTCATAAACCTCAACCAAATTGATAACATTTTTTAAATCAAATTTTTTAGCAACACCTTCAAATAAATTCTTATTATTATTTGTTTCATAAAGTTTTCTGTTTAAAGACTCTTTTGCATTTTTTTCTGCCATTGCAACAACTTTTGCTTTAGTTCCTTTTTTTGCTGTATTGATGGAAATGCTATTTCCTTCTTTTTTACTTAGAGTTTCTTCTATTAATTTTTTATCTTTGATATCACTATTAATAATAACTAATTTAGGAACAGTTTTATTTTCATAAAATTGCATTAGAAAAGAAGACATAATTTCTGAAATTTCTTGATCTGGATCATGTTTTGGAAAGTAAGCTTGATTACCCCAATTTTGTTTTGATCTATAAAAGAAAACTTGAATACAAGCTTTCCCAGATTCTTTATATCCAGCAATCACATCAGCATCAACTAGGTTTGCCTCATTAATTCTTTGTGAAGATTGAATGATATTTAGAGATTTTATTCTATCTCTAAAAATTGAAGCTCTTTCAAAATCAAGTTGATCACTTGCGGCTTCCATTTCTTTAGAGAGATTTTTTTGAATATCTCTAGATTTACCAGAGACAAATTGAATTGCTTGATCTACAGAACTTTTATAATCATCTTTATTTATGTATCCCACACAGGGGCCTGAGCATCTTTTTATTTGATAAAGTATACAAGGTCGTTTTCTATTTTTAAACGTACCATCATCACAAACTCGTAATTGAAATATTTTTTGAAGCATTTTAATAGTCCAGTTTGCAGTGCCTGCGGATGCAAAGGGACCAAAGTAAAATCCTTCTTTTTCTTTTTTCCCCCTATGTTTTGTAACTCTTGGCCATTGTTCTTTTTCACCAATAAATATGAAGGGAAATGATTTGTCATCTTTAAGTAAAATATTGAATTTTGGTTTATGTTTTTTGATTAAATTTGCTTCCAAAAGCAAGGCTTCACTCTCATTTGCAGTAGTTGTGATCTCAAGCTTAAAAGTTTGAGACAACATTCTCTCTGTTCGAATGATGTGGTTTTTCTCTGCCACATAACTTTTCAATCTATTTGGTAAATTTTTGGCTTTACCTACATAAAGAATATCATCTTTATGATTGAGCATTCGGTAAACACCAGGGCTTTTAGGAATTAATGGAAGCTCTTTTTTTATTACTTCTTTTCCAAGTTCAGAGCTTTTCATGACTTCTTTTTTTGGTAATTTGAATACCAACTGACGTACATTCTTTTAAAATCTCTAATTTTTCAATTTGAAGCATTATTTTACCAATACGTTTATCTTTAAATAAAATATCAAAAACATCTTCCGCAAGTGTTTCTAAGAAATTGTAATGCTTATTTTTGGTAAGTTTTTTGATCAATTTTACAACTTGCCCATAATTTACAATAGATTTGATATCCTTGTCACTGGTTGGTTTTTTATCTTCATAATCAATTTCAAGGCTAAATTTTACTTTTTGAGGTTTCTCTTTTTCAAATTCGTAATAACCAAGTTTTAAATCCAAGGTTAACTCTTTGATTAGAATTTTTTTTTCGTAGTTAAATAAACTTTTATTTTTATCTATTTTTACAACTTTAAAATTACTTTTTTTCATTCTTTTCCAATTACATCTGGTGTTTGCCAGTTTAAATTTTGTCCACTATCAATAGCTAATACTTGACCTGTAATAGAACTGTTTTTAATAAAAAAGTCAACAGCATTACATATTTCTTTAACATTCACCTGTTGCTTTAAAGGTGTAGCTAAATATTGTTTTTTAAAATGTTTATCTGTTTGACGCTTATTTTTTATTGTTGGTCCAGGAGCTATACCGTTTACTCTTATGTTAGGAGCCAAACTCATAGCACTTGTTTTTGTTAATGTGTAAAGTCCAGTTTTACTTAATGTGTATGAAGTAAAAAATGGAGTTAGTTTAAAAACTCTTTGGTCAATAATGTTTATGATATTATTATTTTTACCTTTAATATTTTTTGCAAATTCTTTTGTTAAGAAAGCAGGAGCTTTTAAGTTTACATCTAAATGATTATTCCAACTTTTAGATGTAAAATTTTTTAAATTATCATTTTCAAACAATGAAGCGTTATTAATTAAACAATCAAAGTATTTTAATTTTGATTTTGCAAACTTGATAATTTTTTTTAAATCATTTTCTTTGGATAGATCTCCTTTAATCAACCAAACTTTTGTTTTATTTTTCTTTAGCTCTTTTTGTAATTTCTCAGCATTTAATTTTGATTTATTATAATGAATAATAATTTCCACATTTGGACCTGATAGCCTTTTAGCAATCGCAGCACCCATTCTAGTTGCTGCTCCTGTTATAATTATTTTGTTTGCTTCCACTTTTTTTTACCTTTTTGAGCTCTTGTACCTGGAAGACCCATAGTTGATCTACCTTTTGGATACATTTTATTATTTGAACTATATTTTTTTACCTTTGGATTTAAAGTAATTTCTAGTTCAGATGCTTCAAGTTTTCTAATTTCATCCCTAATTTTTGCTGCTTCTTCAAACTCAAGGTTAGTTGCTGACTCTTTCATTCTTTTATTCAGAGCTTTTAGGTGTTTCTTAAGATTACCACCAATATTTTCATCAGTTCCAACTTTTACGTAGTCTTTCTCATAAACACTTTCAAGCACATCTCCAATTTCTTTTTTTATACTTGTTGCACTGATCTTGTGTTTTTTGTTGTAAGCTACTTGAATAGTTCTTCTTCTATCTGTCTCTTTAATTGCATTTTTAATACTTTTTGTTTCCTTATCCGCATAAAGAATAACTTTACCCTCTAGATTTCTTGCAGCTCTTCCAATAGTTTGAACTAAAGAAGTCTCAGATCTTAGAAAGCCTTCTTTATCTGCATCTAAAATTCCAACTAATGCACATTCTGGAATATCAAGTCCTTCTCTTAGTAAATTAATTCCAACTAATACATCAAATACTCCAAGCCTTAGATCTCTCATGATTTCAATACGCTCTAAGGTGTCGATATCAGAGTGCATGTATCTAACTTTGATACCATTTTCGTGAAGATACTCAGTTAAATCTTCGGCCATCTTTTTAGTTAAAGTAGTGACTAATACTCTAAAGTTGTTGTTAATTACTTTTACACACTCATGCATTAAGTCATCCACTTGGTTTTTAGCTGGTCTTATTTCAACTGGAGGATCTATTAATCCTGTGGGTCTAATGATTTGTTCGACAAATTTATTTTTTGTTTGTTTTAGTTCCCATGGTCCTGGTGTAGCTGACACAAAAACTGTTTGAGTTCTCATTGCATCCCATTCTTCAAATTTAAGTGGTCGGTTATCCATACAAGAAGGTAATCTAAAACCATACTCTGCAAGATTACTTTTTCTTGATCTATCACCTTTATACATTCCATTTAATTGAGGAACAGTTACATGACATTCATCAACAAAAATTAAAGTATTGTCTGGAAAATATTCAAATAATGTAGGAGGGGGCTCTCCAGGTTTTCTTCCAGATAAAAATCTTGAATAGTTTTCGATTCCAGCACAAGATCCAGTTGCTTCAATCATTTCTAAATCAAATTTAGTTCTTTCTTCTAATCTCTGTGCTTCAAGTAATTTATTTTGTTCTTTAAATCTTTTTAAAGTTGCCTCTAGTTCTCTTTTAATTTTAATTATTGCTTGTTCAATAGTTGGTTTGGGTGTGATGTAGTGACTGTTAGCATAAACTTTAATTACATCAAGTTCACTAACCAAATCTCCTGTTAAAGGATCAAACTCTTCTATCTTTTCTAATTTGTCTCCAAATAAACTTAATCTCCAAGCACGATCTTCTAGGTGAGAAGGAAAAATTTCAAGGTATTCTCCTCTAGCTCTAAAAGTTCCTCGATAAAAATTTTGATCATTTCTTTTATATTGGAGTGCAACTAAAGATTTTATTAATTCTTCTCTATTGTAATCATAATTAGTCTTTAAACTTAAAGTCATCTTACTATAAGCCTCAACAGACCCTAATCCATAGATACAAGAAACACTTGATACAATAATTACATCATCTCTCTCTAGTAATGATCTTGTTGCTGAGTGACGCATTCGATCGATTTGTTCATTAATTGATGCTTCTTTTTCAATATAAGTATCTGACCGTGGAACGTATGCTTCTGGTGTGTAATAATCATAATAAGAAACAAAATATTCAACAGCGTTATCAGGGAAGAAAGATTTCATTTCTCCATATAGTTGAGCTGCTAGAGTTTTATTAGGTGCAAGAATTAGTGCTGGTCTATTTGTCTTTTCAATAACTTTCGCCATTGTAAAAGTTTTTCCAGATCCAGTTACACCTAGTAAAACCTGACTTAACTGGTCTTTATTTGCACCATTAACTAATTGTTTTATAGCCTCAGGCTGGTCACCAGCAGGTTTGAAGTCAGTTTTCATCTGAAACTTTTTACCACCCTCAAGTTTAGGGCTTATCGCAGGATTTTTATTCTGCACAGCTGTAATTAAATCTTGATAAGTGTTCTGCATTATTTATAAAACTAGTAGATTAAAATTATATTTCAATGAGCATAATATCAGACAGTTTAAAAAAAATTAAACCATCACCAACGATTGCTGTAACTCAAAAAGCGAGAGAATTAAAGGCTGCTGGTAAAGATGTGATAGGCCTTGGAGCAGGAGAACCAGACTTTGATACTCCGGAGAATATCAAACAAGCTGCAATTAAAGCAATTAATGATGGAGACACTAAATATACTGCAGTTGATGGAACCCCAGCTTTAAAAAAAGCAATAGTAGAAAAATTCAAAAAAGAAAATAATCTAGAATACACAACTGACCAAGTAACAGTTGGGGCAGGTGGAAAGCACGTAATCTACAACGCAATGATGGCAACTCTCAATGAAGGAGATGAGGTTATTGTTCCAGCACCTTATTGGGTTTCTTATCCTGATATGGTTTTATTGGCAGGTGGAACTCCGATTATTTTAGAGTGCAACGAAAAACAAGGATTTAAAATTAATCCAGCTGAATTAGAAAAGTCCATAACTCCAAAAACTAAGTGGATTATACTAAACTCACCTTCAAATCCAACTGGCGCTTGTTATACGGAGGAAGATATTCGAGAGATTGCAAAAATTTTACAAAAACATTCTCATGTTCATATTTTAAGTGATGATATTTATGAGCATGTAACTTATGAGGGATTTAAATTTTTTACCATCGCTCAAATTGATAGTTTAAAAGAGAGAGTGTTAACTATGAATGGTGTAAGTAAAGCTTATTCAATGACTGGTTGGAGAATAGGATATGCAGCTGGTCCAAAAGATATCATTAAAGCAATTGCTAAAATTCAATCACAATCAACAACTAACCCATCTTCAATTAGCCAAGCAGCTGCAGTTGAAGCATTAGTTGGAACTCAAGATTTTATAAAAGAAAGAGCGACTTCTTTTCAAGAGAGAAGAGATTTTGTTGTTAAAGCATTAAATGAAATTGATGGAATTGAATGTTTAAATCCTGATGGTGCATTTTATGTTTTTCCAAGCTGCAAAGGTTTAATGGGTAAAAAAGATTCAAATGGTAATGAATTAAAAACGGACACTGATTTTGTTCAATCTTTATTAGAGAACAGCGGCATAGCAGTTGTTCAAGGTTCTGCATTTGGCTTAGAAGGTTTCTTTAGAATTTCTTATGCCACTTCAATGGAAAACCTCAAAAAAGCTTTAGAGAAAATTTCTTCTTTTTGTAAAAGTCTAAACTAAACCAAGTCTAATTACAGAATTTCCAGCATCTATAATACTATCTTTTGCAGGTTTAAATTTGATACCCAGTAAATCTTCAGAATATGAAGTATCTGTCTGCATTAGAATTCCTAATTCAGGTACCATAAGTTTTGCAGATGAGTCCAAGTAACTAATTAGCTTTAGCATAAAGTTTGGCATTTCTTTTTTTGGTAGTTTTTTTGCATATTGTGGAAATGCTTCTTGCATAATTTTAGAAATCTCAAGCATTTTTTTAACTTCTGAACCAATCAACAAACGTCTGCCATTTACTTTAGAATTTTTTAATGAAAGTACATGTGCTTTTGCTACATCTTTTACATCAGAAATTAATATTCCAAAATTTGGGGCCATTGGATATTTTCCTTTAAGGAAAAGCTGAACATATTTAGTCGATGTATTTTCTTTATCATCTAATGCATCACCATTAACACCACCTGGATTAATTACAGTTAATTTATCTTTCAATCCTTTGCTTTCCATTAATTCCCAGGCAACTTTCTCAGCTTTAGTTTTAGATATAATATAATCGTTAGAACCACTCCATTCAGTATCTGACCAATCATTTTCTCCGACATTGTAAGGGTTGGTTCTATTTGGTCTTTTAAACATTGCGGCTATTGATGATGTTAGAACTATCTTTTCAACGTTAGCCTCTATACCCGCATTTAAAACTCTCAAAGTTCCCCCTTTAGCAGCTGGAACTAAAGCTTCTCTATTTCTTGAACTTTTCATGGGATAAGGAGAAGCAGTATGTATAATATATTTACAGTCTTTAGCAGCCTCATTCCAACCTTCATCTTTTAAAAGATCCAATTCAACAAATGATAATTTATCTGTTGAAACATATTCGCTTATAGTTTTTTTAGTTTTCTCTAATGAATTTTGACTTCTAACAGTTCCTAAAACTTCATATCCAGAATTTAATAATTCAATTGCTATATGTTTCGCTATCCAGCCACTTATTCCAGTTAGTAGTACTTTATCAGTCATTTTGTTTTCCTTTAGTTTGTATTAAGTTTTAATGGCTCTTATCAGTGAGATAAAAATTTTTCAGCTTCAAGCGCAGCCATACAGCCCATCCCCGCAGCTGTTACAGCTTGTCTAAAAGTTTTGTCTTTAACATCTCCAGCAGCATAAACTCCAGGGACATTAGTTTCTGTAGAATCTGGTTTAGTTAATAAATAACCCTCTTTATCCATATCTAATTGTTCTTTAAATAAAGCTGTTGCTGGATCATGTCCAATCGCAATAAATAACCCATCAATCTTCATTTCTTGAATATCGTTAGTTTTTAAATTCTTAACTTTAATTGCTTTAACATTTTTAGGATCATTATCTCCGATAACTTC
>CABXKF010000024.1 GCA_902512765.1 uncultured Pelagibacteraceae bacterium
CTAACAAATTAACATTTTCTATATCTGAGGGATCTGTATTAAGTAAAGCAGATATTTTTAAAGAACTATTGATATTTCCTTTTTTATCAATTTTACCCTCAAATGTGTCATACAAATCTATTGAGCCACTAAGTCCACCAAGTAAAGTTCGGTTCTCTTTTTCTACTGTCATTATTCCATTCTGAATTTTGATAAAACCATTTCCAAGTGTTTTACTTCCTTCTTTTTCATTGTAACGAGAAATGCTAAATGAATAGCGGCCATCAAATAATGCACTAGCTATAATTTCAGTTGGTTTGTTACTTTGATGCATAGCTTCATCTTTGTTAGTTGTTAGCTCAACAATTTGAATACTATGCTCTGCATCGTTAATTTTTTTATGAACAACAAATTCTATATCTCCGTCATTATCAATATCTATTGAGCGAATGCCTCCAAATGTGTATTTATCATCTCCTATGAGTAAATCATTATTTAGAGGTCTAAATGAACCATTGTCTTGTCTAATAAATACTTTGGGTGGAGCTTGTTTGATTTCACCTTTTATTTTCTGTTTGAATGGGTCGTTTATTCCATGATAACCAAATATTGTAAGATCTTTTTTATTATCATTATTTATATCAATTAAATTCATTGATACCCCAAAAGATCCGTAATCAAATGCAATGCCTGGAAAATAAAAATCACTTTTGTCAACAAATTTTCTATTTTTATCTTGTATAAGAACTTGGAGATCTGTGCCTACGTGGCTAGTAATTCCTAACTTTAGATTATTTGTCGTATGAAGAATAATTATATCATTATCACCATCTTCATCAATGTCTGTAACAAGATAATTGTATCCAAGATTTTTATTACCAAATCTTCCTGATTTAAGTTTAAGTGAATTTTTTTTTTTAAAACCTGAATTTGAACCAAAAATTATTTTACTATCACCACCTTCTAGCTTGCCACTCAAAAGAATTAGATCAAGTTTATCATCATCATCAACAAACTCTAGACCTGGCATAAAATAAAGGTTCTTTTTTTTTTTTAAACTATCACTCCAAGATAAATAAGAATATCTTTTATCTAATAATTCTCCAACCTTAACTTGAGTAAATACACCTTTGCCATTATTTTTTAAAAAATAATGAGGAATATCTTGTTTTGATCCAGCTTGTGTAACAAACAAATCAATGTCACCATCCGAGTCAATATCTCCACTGGTAGCTCCGTGAGTAAAATCTAAAATTTGTGGTAAGCTTGAGGTAGCATTAATAAATTTTCCATTAGGAGCGCTTAAAATTAACGAGTTTTGGTAACCAGGAAATGGTTTATAATCAACTCCATGGTCAGCAATAAAAATATCATTGATCCCATCTCCATTAAAATCTGCAATTACTGAGTCTCTGGGAGCACTAACATAAGGAACTACATCCATTATTGGCTTAAACAAGGAAAGACCTTTTCCTTTAGATGTAGTTAAAAATATTGGCTTTATAATAGAACCTTTTTTTAAATCAGTAAACTGCATCCCATAAACAATTTCAGGTATACCATCTCCTGAAAAATCACCTGAGCCAAGTGGCATCATCATACCTCTACCAGTTATTGTAGATTTATTAAAATCTTTGCTTGAGTAGATGAATTCATCTGTAATGGATTTTGTATATAAGCCATCAACCCACTGGATTTGTGTTTTTTCTTTTGTTGTTACATTGGTGCTAATCAGGCTAGTTGAAATTAATATTAATAAGAGTACGAAAAATTTTTTCATATAGTTTCAGCTCTTTTTTGAAAGGCATCAGCAATTTTATTTAGACCAAATTGAAATGATTTTTCCATTAACAAATTTAAAAACTTATTTTTAATTTCAAAATCAACATCAAAATAAACCTCAGTCATATTTTTATTTTCTATAAATCTCCAATTATTTTGCAAGTGCTTTAGTGGCCCATCTAAATTAGTAACATTAATCGTATCGTCTTTTTTATTAAATCTAACGTCACTTTTATAAGTGTCGCTAAAGGGACCCTTGCCAATTGTTAAATCTGCTATGATTAAAATTTGGTTATTTTCTTCTTTTCTATCGTAGACTTTTGAATCTAAACAAAAAGGAATAAATTCTGGGTATTTTTCAATATCTAAAACAAATTTAATAAGTTTATCTTTTTTCTTATCTATTATTCTTTTAACGGATGCCTTTGGCATTAATGTTGATTTAATCTGTTTTGTTGAAGTTGAGCAAAATCTTCATCAGCATGATACGAAGATCTTGTTAATGGTGATGAAGAAACTAGTAAAAATCCTTTTGCTTTAGCTATTGTTCCTAAATCATCAAATTCTTTTGGAGTATAATATCTATCAAGCGGATGGTGTTTTGTTGATGGCTGAAGATATTGACCAATAGTTAAAAAATCTACATCTGCAGCTTTCAAATCATCCATAACTTGTAAGATTTCATCTCTACTTTCACCTAGTCCGACCATAATTCCAGATTTGGTAAAAACGTTTTTATTAACTTGTTTGGCATTTTTCAAAAGTTCTAAAGATGAAAAGTATCTTGAGCCAGGTCTAACTTTTAAATAAAGACTTGGTACAGTTTCGATATTATGATTAAAAACATCTGGGTTTGCATCCAAAACTCTTTTATAAGAATCTCCTTTTCTCAAAAAATCAGGTGTTAATACTTCAATTGTAGTATTTGGATTTTGTTTTCTTGTTTGATTTATTGTTTCAAAAAAATGTTCTGAACCACCATCATCTAGATCATCTCTATCAACAGATGTTATCACAACATGTTTTAAATTTAATTTTTTAACAGCTTCTGCAATTTTAATTGGCTCTAATTGATCTAGTTTTCGAGGTAAACCAGTTTTAACATCACAGAATGCACATGCTCTAGTACAAGTATCTCCCATTATCATAAATGTTGCATGTCTTTTACTCCAACACTCGGTAATGTTTGGGCAGTTAGCTTCCTGGCAAACAGTTACTAAATTATTATTATTTACTATTGTTTTTGTTAAGAAAAACTCTTTACTATTTACAAGCTTAGACCTTATCCAATCCGGTTTTTTCTTGATCGGATTAATTGGTTTGTTTTGTTTTTCTGGATGTCTAGTTTTCATCGTTTTTAATTATATAAATCGTCTCTCCTTCTTTTCCAAACAAAAATCTTTCTCTTATTAATGTTTCAACATAATCAAGATCTAAATTGGTGCTTAGTAAAGTATTTTTATGATCTAAATCATTTATTTTATTAACTAAGGATAATTCTTCGTTTTTCAAGTTGGACAAAAGTTCTTTTTTTTCAATAAATGAAAAAAGACCCCTTTCACCTGATACAAGATTAAAAGCAAAGTAAAAAATCAAAAAAATAGATACTAATAAAAAATAATTTCTTTTTATTAATCTAAGCATTAATTGATTTTATTCATCCTCGCTTTTTTTCCAAGTTCTTCTTCGATACGAATTAATTGATTATATTTAGCTACTCTTTCAGATCTTGCTAATGATCCAGTTTTAATTTGATTAGAGTTTGTCCCAACTGCCAAATCTGCAATAAATGTGTCCTCACTCTCTCCTGATCGATGAGATATGATTGTTTTATATCCTATAGTTTGAGCAAATTTTATCACATCTAAGGTTTCAGATACTGTGCCAATTTGATTGAGTTTAATTAAAATTGAATTTGATGAAATATTTAAAAAACCTTTTTTAAGTCTTTCAAGGTTTGTTACATACAAATCATCTCCAACGATTTGAACATCTTTTACTGATTTCATTAATTTATTCCAAGCCAGCCAATCATTTTCTGCAAAAGGGTCTTCGATTGATTTTATTTTATATTTGTTAATAATTTTTTGATATTCTTTGATCGATTTTTCAACAGAAATATAACTTTTAGAATGAATGGAGTATTTATTCTTTTTAAATAATTCATTGCCTGCAACATCAAGACATATGGAAACATCTTTACCATTTTTAAAACCTGCTTTTTTAATTGCAGAAACAATTAAATCTAACGCCTGATTATTGCTACTGATCATTGGGGCAAAACCCCCTTCATCACCAACGGATGTCGATAACCCCTTGTCTTTAATTAGCTTACTTAGACTTTTAATAACTAAAAAACAAACTCTCATTGCTTCAGAGAAACTTTTTGCACGATCAGGTCTGATCATAAATTCTTGAATTCTAAGACCATTGTTAGCGTGTGCCCCACCATTAATGATGTTCATTAAAGGATATGGTAATTGAAAATTTTTCTTAACTGAAAATGTTTTATATAAAGGTAATTTTTTAACTTTAGCTGAAAGTTTTTTAACAGCCATAGAAACAGCCAACATTGCATTTGCCCCAAGATTTGTTTTTTGTCTTGTGCCATCAAGGTTAATTAAAAGGGTGTCAATTCGTTCTTGGTTATGAATATTTTGACCTTTTAATTTTTTTGAAATTTTTGTATTAACTAAATTTACAACACTAAAAACACTTTTTCCTAAATATCTTTTATTGTTTTTGTCTCTTTTTTCATAAGCCTCATAAGTTCCAGTAGATGCGCCAGAGGGACAGATGGCTGATGCGCTATTATTCTTTACATGCACTTCAGCTTCAACAGTTGGATTACCTCTACTATCAAAAACTTGTCTTGCTTTTACTTTTAAGATTTTGCTCACTACTTTTTAATTAAGTTATCAATATCAGTTAATTGTTTAAGTAAGTTTTCTAACTTATCTAAAGGAACCATGTTTGGACCATCTGAAGGAGCATTATCAGGATCTTGATGAGTTTCAATAAACACTCCTGCAACTCCTACTGCAACTGCAGCTCTTGCTAAATATTCAACAAACTCTCTTTGCCCACCAGAAGATTCACCCTGACCACCTGGTTGTTGTACTGAATGTGTTGCATCAAAAATTACTGGATAACCATTCTTTGCCATGATCGGTAATGATCTCATATCCGATACTAAAGTATTGTATCCAAAGCTAGCTCCTCTTTCTGTAACTAAAATATTTTCATTTCCAGAGTCTGCTATTTTTTTAGTAACATTAACCATGTCCCATGGAGCTAAAAACTGTCCCTTTTTAACATTTATAATTTTATTAGTTTTTGCAGCAGCAATTAGAAGATCTGTCTGTCTGCATAAAAATGCTGGTATTTGTAAAATATCAACATGATCTTTTAATAACGAACATTGCTCTGCGTTATGAATGTCGGTTAAAATTGGAACATTCAATTCTTTTTTAATTTTATCAAACACTGGAAGGGATGCTTCTAAACCAGCTCCTCTTTGACCTTTAAGACTAGTTCTATTAGCTTTATCGAAAGAAGTTTTATAAATAAATCCAAGATCAAATTTATTTGTAATTTCTTGAATTTTACCCGCCATGTCCATTGCATGCTGTTCTGTTTCGAGCTGACATGGTCCGGCAATAATACAAATTTTATTATTATTTGAAATTTCTATATTTCCACAATTTACTTTTTTATTACTCATTTATGATTTTTTGCTGCCTTGATAAATGATGAGAATAAAGGATGAGGGGCTAAAGGTCTAGATTTAAATTCTGGGTGAAATTGAACTCCTATAAACCATGGGTGATTTTTTAACTCTATAATCTCAGGTAACTTATTATCAGGCGATAAACCAGAAAAAATCATCCCTTTTTTTTCAAACTTATCTTTATAAGCTATGTTCACTTCATATCTATGTCTGTGTCTCTCTTTAATCAATTTTGATTTATAAATTTTTCTGATTTGTGAATTATCCCTAAGCTTGGCATCGTAGGAACCTAATCTCATTGTTCCACCTAAATCTTTATCAGTTCCTTTAATCATCTTTCCATCTTTGGTCCATTCATTAATTAATCCAATTATAGGTAAACCTTTTTTATCAAATTCACTTGATGTAGCATTTTTTAAATTTAATTGATTCCTTGCAAATTCAATAATTGCCATTTGCATTCCATAACAAATACCTAAGAAAGGTATCTTATTTAATCTAGCATATTTGATTGCTTCAATTTTTCCATCGGTTCCTCTTTTTCCAAATCCACCAGGAATTAATATTCCTGAAATATTTTTGAGTTTTTTCTTAATTTCTGAAACTTTTAATTTTTCAGAGTCTATTCTAACTAGATTGACTTTTACTTTATTATCTATTCCACCATGAGTTAATGCTTCATCCAATGATTTATAAGCATCTTTCAGCTCCACATATTTTCCAATAATTGCAATGTTTACTTGCTTCTTATTTTGTAAAATTATGTTAGTAATTTTTTTCCAAGGATTTAGGTTTGCAGGTTTTTTAGATTTTAATTTAAAATAATTCAATACTTGAAGATCTAATTTTTCTCTAAAAAAACTCATTGGAGCTTCATAAATAGTTCTTACATCCACAGTCTCAATCACATTCTTAATATCAACATTACAAAATAACGAGATTTTTTTTCTATGATCTAAAGGGATTGGTCTTTCAGATCTACAAATTATTATATCAGGCTGAATACCTATGCTTCTTAATTCTTTTACAGAGTGTTGAGTAGGCTTTGTTTTTATTTCATCGGAAGCTTTTAAATATGGAACTAATGTTAAGTGAATAAATAATGCATTTTTTTTTCCAACATCATTTGCAAATTGTCTAATAGCTTCAACAAAAGGTAAGCTTTCGATATCCCCTACTATTCCTCCGATTTCACAAATTACAAAATCTTCTTTTAATGAATCGTGCTTGATAAATTGTTTAATACGATCTGTGATATGGGGAATTACCTGAACAGTTTTACCAAGATACTCTCCTTTTCTTTCTTTTCTTAAAACATCACTATAAATTTTACCTGTTGTTATATTGTCTGATTTTTTCGCAGATACTCCAGAAAACCTCTCATAATGTCCAAGATCTAAATCTGTTTCAGCTCCATCATCTGTTACATAAACCTCTCCATGCTGAAACGGACTCATTGTTCCTGGATCTACATTCAAATATGGATCTAATTTTCTAATTCTGACTTTGTAACCTCTTGATTGAAGTAAGTAAGCTAAAGAAGCTGAAGAAAGACCTTTTCCTAAGGAAGAAACCACACCGCCAGTGACAAATATATATCGCGCCATGGAACTATCTTATAGCGAATAAAAAATGAATTGAAAAGTAATAATTATTTATCTTCAGGAATTGAAGGAGTGTCCTCAGTTTTTTCCTCAATAGTATCTAAAACTGAATTTGTAGGGGTTAATTCCGCTCTTGAAATAATTGTAAGCGCCAGACTGCACACAATAAACAAAGTTGCAATCACAGCAGTTGCTTTGGTCATGAAGCCACCAGCAGATCTTGAAAGCATGAAGTTTTCTTGAGAAACACCAATACCAAGAGCCCCACCTTCAGATTTCTGCAAAAGTATTAATGACACCAAAATTAATGCAAGAATGATGTTAATGACTAACAATATATTTTCCATGCGGACTAATTAAAGGTTTTTTTGATTATATCAATAAATTTTTTTGGGCTTTGAGAGGCTCCACCAATTAAAAAACCGTCTATAACGTTAATATCTTTTAATTGAGCAATGTTATTGCTGTTAACTGAACCACCATACAAAATTTTTGGAGATTTTTTACTAAATCTATTTTTAATAAACGAGACAGATTTTAGTAAATCTTCTGATGCAGGTATCAATCCTGTTCCAATTGACCAGACAGGCTCATACGCTACAATTATATTAGATTTGTTTTTAATAGATTTTAAACCGTTGTTAATTTGTTTTGCTAATACTTGATTGGTTTTTTTGTTTTTTCTTTCTTTATAAGTTTCACCAATACAAAATATAATTTTTAAACCAGCTTTAATTGCACTTTTAATTTTTAAGTTGATTAACTGATCAGTTTCACCAGATTGTCTATTTTCTGAATGCCCCAATATTATATATTTAGCCCCAACATTTTTTAACATTTTTGCATTTACGTTACCTGTGAAAGCGCCAAAGTTTTCACTTTCATGACAATTCTGTGCACCAACCTCTAACTTGGTTTCTTTTAATCTTTTTGACAATGGTCTGATAAGTGTATTTGGAGGGCAATAAACTATTTTAAATTTATTTTTCTTATTAGTATTTGAAAATTTTATAACACTATCAAGGGAATTTAATGTTCTTAAATCACCAAACATTTTCCAATTAGCTACAAAATACATATATTTATTTGTCATTATTGAATTTTTAATCTATAGATTTGTTTTTTGCAGATCAATATATTTATAGCTTAATGATAAAAACTTTGAAAAATTTTGGTGGAAAAAAATTGGGTGGTGTAATCCTAATTGCAGTAATTGTTATAGCGTTTGGATTTGGAGGTTTTGGTGGTGGATTTAGCACCAACAACCAGAATAATATTGCAAAAATAAACAAGACCAATGTAACAACACAAGATTTTATGGACTATCTAAATGGTAGTAACATTTCACAACAAGCAATTAGAGAAAACCTTGATCAAAATATAATTGAAGAATTATTGTCAGGACTGATTTCAACTACTTTAATTGATTTAGAGGTTGAAGATTTTGATCTTTCAATAACAGAATTGACTGTTTTAAAAAAAATAAAAGAAAATAAAAATTTTCAAGATGAAAACGATGTATTTCAAAGAATTAAATATGAAAAATTTCTTCTTTCAAACAATATGTCGGCTCCGATGTTTGAACTTCAATTAAAAAATCGTGAACTTCAAAAACATTTATTTGATCTAATTGGAGCTGGAACAATAACGCCAGATTTTTTAATTAAAAAAAAATTTGAGGAACAAAATAAAACTCTAGATATTGAATATTTAGCAATGTCTAAGCAATATAGAGAAAAAGATAGCTACACTAGTGAAGAAATTAAGAAATTTGTTGAGGAAAATAAAGATCAATTAAAAAGAGAATATATTGACTTTAAATATGCAGTTTTAAATCCTAAAAATTTAATTGGATTAGAAGAGTTTAATCAGGATTTTTTTGACGAAATAGATAAAATTGAAAACAAAATTTCTCAAGGGGGTACGTTTGAAACAATACTCGAAAATATTAAAGTAGATGTAATAGAAATTAGCAAATATACAACTTCTTCCACTAAAAAGATTAATGAAGACAGAATTTATTCTAAAAGATCTTCAAATTTAGATATTATTGAAAATGGAGATAATTTTTTATTATTTTCAATAGTTGAAAAATATGATCTTGGGCCTGACTTAGGAGATCTCACTACAAAGGATGAAATAACTGAATTAGTTTTTCAAAAAGGTAAATTTGATCTCAATAGAAATATTTTAGAAAAAATACAAAAAAATGAATTCGATAATAATGAATTTAATAAAATGTCAGCTAACAGTCTTGAGTATGTGTCGCTTAATTCAATTAATGATGACAATACTTTTGAAACGAATTCAGTTAAAATGCTATACAGTCTTCCAGTTGGTTCTTTTACACTTGTAAATGATAAAGATAATAAAATTTATTTGGTAAAGATAGTTAATACAAAAGATAATTCTTACAATACAGCTGATGAAAATTATTTAAAATTTGTCCAAGAACTAAACACGGACAATAGAAAAAGTATTCTTCAATCATATGATCAATTACTTAATAATAAATATAAAGTTCAATTAAATCAGAAAACTATTGATAGAGTTAAAAATTATTTCAAATGATAATTAATCGAAACTTCAAAGATTTTAAGTTTCGACACAGAAGCAAAAAAAATCAAATAATATATACTTCAAAAAAAGTAAAAAATGACGACAATGTTATAAATCTAATTGATAATTTCCTCACAGAAAAGAATAGCTTTATATTTGAGTCAGTTGAAAAAGGGAAAATCAAGGGTAGATATACTATTTTTGGCAAAAATCCTGACAAAATTTGGGAATTTAATAATGATAATTCATTCTTAATTAAAAACAAAAAAAAGATTAAATTAAAAGAAAAACCTGATCAATTAATTGAAAAAATTATTGAAGATTTTAAATTTGAAACCCCAAAGAAACTGCCTAAAATTTGCTCTTTAATATCAGGCTATTTTTCATATGACTCAATTCGATATATTGAGAAAATTCCAGACAAATGTAAAAATGATCTTAATTTACCAGATGTTAGACTTTTGAGACCTAGAACTCTAGTTATTTACGATAATTTAAAAAAAGAAATTTTTTATATAATTAATATTTTTGGTGATGAAAAAATTAAAAACTATGCAAAAAAATATGAAGAAATTAAAATAGAATTATCTAAAATATTAATTCAATCTTCTTTAAAAATTTCAAATTATCTAACTAAAAAAACAATTAAAGACATTAAAGTTAAATCTAATACTCCAAAAAACAAATTTATTAAAATGGTGCATAAAGCTAAAGATTACATCAAACGAGGTGATATTTTTCAGGTTGTTTTAAGTCAACGATTTGAAGCAAAATTAACAAAAAAACCCTTAGATATTTACAAAAAACTTAGAATTACAAATCCATCCCCTTTTATGTTTTTCTTTAATTTTAATGATTTCCAAATCATTGGAGCCAGCCCAGAAATACTAGTTAGATTGAGAGATAATAAGATTACAGTCAGGCCAATAGCAGGTACAAGACCTAGGGGCAAAACAATCAAGGAAGATCTTTTTTATGAAAAAGATTTACTTAAAGATAAAAAAGAACTTTCTGAACATTTAATGCTTTTAGATCTTGGTAGAAATGATGCTGGAAAAGTTTCTAAAATTAATTCTGTCAAAGTGACCGAAAGCTTCATTATAGAAAGATATTCTCATGTAATGCACATAGTTTCTAATGTAGTTGGTGAATACAATAAAAAATTTTCAAAATTTAAATCTATGCTTGCAGGATTTCCTGCTGGAACTGTATCTGGAGCACCAAAAATTAGAGCAATGGAAATTATTGATGAATTAGAGTCAACAAAAAGAAAAGTTTATGCAGGAAGTATTGGATATTTTTCAGCTAATGGAGAATTTGATACTTGCATAGCTTTAAGAACTGCTGTTGCTAAAAACAAAAAATTCTATGTACAAGCAGGTGCTGGAATTGTTGCAGACAGTAAACCAATTAATGAATATGAGGAAACAGTTAATAAAGCTAAAGCTTTAATTAATGCTTTAAGATAATGAAAATATTATTAATAGATAATTATGATAGTTTTACATTTAATCTTTATCATTATCTTTCTTCGTTAAAAACTAAAGTTGACGTTATAAGAAACGATCAAATTACATCTAAAGAAATTATTAAAAAAAAATATGATAAAATTGTAATTTCACCGGGACCTGGTAACCCTAACCAATCTGGAAATTGTTTGAATATTTTAAAGACACTTCATAAAGATCTACCTTTTCTTGGTGTATGTCTAGGACATCAAATAATAGGTCAAGTTTTTGGTTCAAAAATTGTTCAAGCAAAGAAATTAATGCATGGAAAAACAAGTAAAATCAAATCAAAAAAAATTGGAATTTTAAAAAATCTTCCAAAAGCCTTTGAAGCAACTAGATATCATAGTTTAATTATTGATAAGAAATCTTTATCTGCAGACTTAGAAATTACAGCGGAAACTAGTGATGGTCTAATTATGGGTGTTCAACACAAAAAGTATAATATTCACGGTGTGCAATTCCATCCTGAAAGTATAAAGACTATATTGGGAATTAAAATATTAAAAAATTTTATAAATCATTAATCTAATGCAACAATTTTTAGAAAAACTTAGAAAAAAACAAAACTTAACTTTTGAGGATAGTAAATTAGCTTTTGAATTGTTGATGACCGGAAAAGCAAGTGAAGATCAGATCTATGATTTTTTAACATTACTATCAGCAAAAGGTGAGGTTTCAGATGAAATTGCTGGTGGTGTTTATGTTTTAAGAGATAAATCAAAAAGAGTAAATGTTGATAATTGTGTTGATACTTGCGGTACTGGAGGAGATGGTATGAATACACTGAATATATCAACTGCTTCTGCCCTACTTTTAGCAAGTATGGGTACAAAAGTAGCAAAACACGGAAATAAGGCTGTCTCATCAAAATGTGGGTCTGGGGATGTGCTTGAAGCATTAAATATTAAGATTGATCTTGAACCATCTAATGTAGAGAAAGAAATTAACAATAATAACTTTGGATTTATGTTTGCTCCAAATTATCATAGTGCAATGAAATTTGTTGGTCCTATTAGAAAAAAAATAGGTAAAAGAACAATCTTCAATATGATTGGACCCTTAAGTAATCCAGCTTTAGTTAAGAGGCAGGTTGTGGGTGTTTTTGATAAAAAGTTATTAAAAATATTTGCTGAAGGTCTTAAAAATTTAAATATTAAATTTGCATGGATTGTTAATAGTGAAGATGGATTAGATGAAATATCACCTTATGAAAAAACAAATGTAATTCAATTAAAAGATGGTCAAATAACTGAATTTACAATTGATCCAAAAATATTAAATGTTAATGCTGAAAGATTTGAAAATCTTGTAGGTGATGATGCAAAATATAATGCAAATAAAATGATAGAAATATTTAAAGGTAAAGATAATGATTTTTCAAAAGCAGTTTGTTTAAATGCTGCAGCCGGTTTAATTGTTAGTGAAAAATTTAAAGAATTTTTTGACGCCTATAACTTTGCTAGAGAATTTATACTATCTGGTAAAACCTTTTCACATTTAAAAAAGATACAAAATGTCTGAAAATATTCTTGAAAAAATAATAAAAAGAAAAATTGAAAGAATAGATGTTTTAAAAAAATCTATAAATCTAAATTCTTTAAATGAAATTATTAATAAAAATATGTCTTTTATTGATTTTAAAAATAAGATTCAAAATAATTTAAATAAAAATAAGAGTTCAATCATTGCAGAGATTAAAAAAGCAAGTCCTTCTGCTGGTGTTATTATTGATGATTATAACCCTGTTGAAATTGCTAAAATATACAATGATAATAATGTAACTTGTTTATCTGTTCTTACAGAAGAAGATTTTTTCTTAGGTAACTTAATTCATGTTAGTAAAATAAAAGATAAGATTAAATTACCGATTTTATGTAAAGATTTTTTTATTGATAAATTTCAAGTTCCTTTAGCTAAAAGTTATGGCGCTGATGCGATCTTAATTATTTTAGCTGGAGTATCAGATGATTTAGCTAATGAATTATACGAAGAAGCTTTAAAGTTTAATATGTCAGTTATTGTCGAAGTTCATACTGTTGAAGAAGCAAAGAAAGCTTTGAACTTTAAGGAAGCTTTAATTGGAATTAATAATAGAAACTTAAAAACTTTAAAAACTGATATAAATACAACCTATGATATTCATAATGTGTTAATTGACCACAAGGGACCGCTAATTTCAGAGAGTGGAATTAAGACTAAAGATGAGCTCTTAGGTCTAAAAAATAAAACATCTATAAATACTTTTTTAATTGGTGAATCACTTTTGAAAAATTTAGAAAAAAATTCAATTTTTTCAGTTTTATAGGTAAATAAACCTCTATTTTACTAGTATTTTTTACTATTGTTAAATTAGAAGAACTTTTATAGAACATTATTTGTACGATATTTGTTCTTATGCTTACAAAAAAACAAAAAAACCTGCTTTTATTTATCAACAAGAAGTTGAGAAGTTCCGGTGTATCTCCATCTTATGAGGAAATGAAGCAATCTCTAAATTTAAAATCTAAATCTGGAATTCATAGATTAATTAGTGCTTTAGAGGAAAGAGGGTTTATTAAGAGATTGGCACATAAAGCGAGAGCATTAGAAGTAATAAAATTACCAGAAACAGCCTCTGCAAATGATATTTACAATAGCTTTTCACCAAGCGTAATTAAAGGTGGTTTGGACGAGGTAAACATTAATTCTGACGAAATGGAAGTTCCAGTACTTGGAAAAATAGCTGCGGGTACCCCTGTTGAAGCAATTCAAAATGAAGTATCAAGAATTCCTTTACCTAGTAACTTAGAAAAGAATGGTGACTATTTTGGATTAAAAGTTCAGGGAGACTCAATGATTGAAGCTGGCATCAACGAAGGTGATACAGTGATCATTAGAAGAACAGATAGCGCAGATAATGGTAAAATAGTTGTAGCTTTGATAGATGAACATGAGGCTATGCTAAAAAGAATTCGAAAAAAAGGCAAGGTTGTTGCTCTTGAAAGTGCTAATAGAAACTACGAAACTAAGATTTTTGGTCCAGACAGAGTAAAAGTCCAAGGTGTACTGGTATCTTTATATAGAAACTTCTAAAAAAATAGTCTAAATAACACAAATGTCTAAAGTTGCAACACGTTTTGCACCCTCACCTACTGGAGCGCTTCATATCGGTGGAGTAAGAACTGCTCTGTTTAATTGGCTTTATTCAAAAAATCAAAAAGGAACATTTCATCTTAGAATTGAAGATACAGATAAAGAAAGATCTAAAGATGAACATAAATTTCAAATCATAAAGTCTCTAAAGTGGATTGGTATAGAGCATGATGGTGAAGAATATATTCAATCTACTAAAATTAAAGATCATATAGATGTAGCTAACGAATTACTAAAAAGTGGCAATGCCTATAAGTGCTATTGTTCTAATGAAGAAATTGAAGAACAAAAAAAGAGAGCCAGACAAAAAAAACTTCCTTATATCTATAATAGAAAATGGAGAGATATTTCAGAAGAAAAAGCTCCAAAAGATATAAAGCCTGTAATAAGATTTAAAAGTAAAATTGAAGGATCAACTATACTAAAAGATTTGGTACAAGGTGATGTTGAAATTGATAATAACACAATTGAAGATTTTATAATTTTAAGAAATGATGGAACACCAACATACAATTTATCTGCAACTGTAGATGATCATCAAATGAACATGACTCATATAATTAGAGGAGATGATCATAAGATAAATACATTTAAACAAATGCAAATTTATTTAGCTATGA
>CABXKF010000025.1 GCA_902512765.1 uncultured Pelagibacteraceae bacterium
AAATAGCTGTCACTTGGGGTTCCGATAATGAGTAAACATTTTTACTTTTTTTACCTTCAACCAAAGAAATTAGTTTTTGAGTTTTGTTTATTTTCCACTTTGTTTTTAAGATAGATTGTTTAGCGTCATCTGGGGTTTTAGATGAACGTATAATCTTAATAATCTTATCTAAATTTTCTACAGATACAGATAAACCTAATAAAATATGTGCTCTTTCTTCTGCTTTTTGAAGATCAAATTTTGTTTTTTTAATAACAACATCTTCTCTAAAAGATAAAAAGTTTGTTAAAAAATCTTTTAAATTACAAGTTTTAGGTTTTCCATCAACAATTGCTAAAGTATTAAATCCAAATGAACTCTCAATTTGAGTATTTTTATAAAGTTGTCTTTTAATCGTCTCGGGCTCAACACCATTTCTTAAATCTATTGCAACCCTGATACCTTCTCTATTAGACTCATCTCTAATATCTTTAATACCTTCAATTTTTTTCTCTCTAACGAGTTGAGCTATTCTTTCATTTAATACTGACTTGTTAACTTGATACGGAATTGATGTGATAACTAATCTATCTCTACCATTTTTTAAAGTTTCAGAAGCTACTTCGCCTCTAATCTTAAATGAACCTCTTCCATTATTATACCCTTGTTTAATAATATCTTTACCAATTATCACACCTCCTGTTGGAAAATCAGGTCCAGGGATATGTTTCATTAATTCCTTAACTTTAATATCTTTATTGTCAATCAAAGCTAACGTTCCATTTATTATTTCACCTAAATTGTGCGGAGGAATACTGGTTGCCATACCTACCGCAATACCACCTGCACCGTTGACCAAAAGGTTTGGATATTGTGCGGGTAAAACAGTTGGCTCTTTTTCAGTTTCATCATAATTACTTTTGTATGAGACTGTATCTTTTTCAATATCATCAATTAAAAACTGTGAAACTTTTGAAAGTCTTGTTTCAGTGTACCTCATAGCAGCAGCAGGATCTCCGTCAATTGATCCAAAGTTACCCTGACCTTGAACTAAAGGTAAGCTCATTGAAAAATCCTGAACCATTCTTACGAGAGCATCATATACTGACTGGTCACCATGAGGGTGATATTTACCAATTACATCCCCTACTATTCTTGCAGATTTTCTAAATTGTTTTGACCAATCATATCCACCTTTATACATTGCGTACAAAATTCTTCTGTGAACAGGTTTTAATCCATCTCTTACATCAGGCAAAGCCCTACTGACAATTACACTCATTGCATAAGAAAGATAAGACGAGCTCATCTCATCATGCATTGAGATTAATTTAATATTATTGTCTTTTGGAGCTTCAGTTTTTTGCATAGATACTAAAATGGAATTTCGTCATCCATATCATTTGAAACCTGTGAAGAATCCTCAATATTATTTTGTTGAGAAGTATCATTTTGAATTCCACCACCAGTATTTCCACCTCCAAGCATTGTTAGTGTAGTGTTGTACCCTTGAAGAACAATTTCAGTAGAATATTTATCTTGTCCAGACTGCTCATCTTTCCATTTTCTTGTAGTTAGTTGACCTTCTACATAGATTTGAGCACCTTTTTTTAAATATTGTTGAATAACATTTACAAGGCCTTCGTTAAATACAACTATACGGTGCCATTCAGTTTTTTCTTTTTTTTCACCTGTATTTTTATCTTTCCACGATTGACTTGTAGCTAAGCTAAGTCTCGCAACACTTTTGCCATTAACCATTTGTTTGATCTCAGGGTCTGCGCCCAAACGACCAATTAATAATACTTTATTTAAACTTCCAGCCATAATATTTAATATTTGTTAAATTAATTAATAAGAACTATATCACAATTCTTCTCATTATTAATTTTATTAACTCAAAGCAACAAAAAATATGATCAAAAAGATAGTTATTAAGGGTGCCAAAGAACATAATTTAAAGAATGTTTCTGTTGAAATACCTAAAGATCAATTTGTTGTAATAACAGGTCTATCAGGGTCAGGAAAATCCTCACTAGCTTTTGATACTATTTATGCAGAAGGTCAAAGAAGATATGTGGAAAGTTTGTCTGCTTATGCAAGACAATTCTTAGATAAAATGAAAAAGCCTAATGTAGATCTTATAGAGGGCTTAAGTCCTGCAATAGCTATCGAACAAAAAAATACGTCTAAAAATCCGAGATCAACTGTTGCTACAGTTACGGAAATTTATGACTATATGAGGGTTTTATTTGCCAGAGCAGGTATTCCCTACTCACCGTTTACTGGTAAACCAATTACATCACAAACAATAACTCAAATTGTAGATTTAGTAAAAAAACTCCCAAAAAAATCTACTATTTATATTTATGCTCCAGTAGTTAGGGGTCGTAAAGGAGAATATAAAAAAGATATTTTAAGTTACAAAAGAAGAGGATTTAGAAAAATTAAAATTGATAATGTTTTATACGATATAGAAAAATCACCTAATTTAGATAAAAAACTAAAACATGATATTTCAGTTTTAGTTGATAGAATTGTATTAAATTCAAAACTAGGCAATAGATTGGCAGAGAGCATTGAGACAGCAGTAAATTTATCTAATGGATTAGTATTTGTTGAATATGAAGATGAAACACTTCCACAAAAATTTAGAAAAACAGAAAAACTTATTTATTCAACAAAATTTGCTTGTCCAGAAAGTGGCTTTACTATTGAAGAGATAGAGCCAAGACTTTTTTCATTCAATAGTCCTTATGGAGCTTGTGAAGAATGTGAGGGTATTGGAATTAAATTAAATGTTGATCCAAATTTAGTTATTCCAGACGAAAGAAAAAGTATTGCAGATGGTGCAATTGAGCCATGGGCAAAATCTACAACATTATATTACGCTCAAACATTAGCATCAATTGCTAAACATTATGGTTTTTCACTTGATGATAAATGGAAAAAATTACCAAAAAAAATTAAAGATGTAATTTTGTATGGATCTGATGAAGAAGAAATTAAGTTTAATTATGATGATGGTTATGAAAAATATTCGCATAAAAAAACATTTGAAGGTGTAATTAACAATCTGGAAAGAAGATTTTTAGAATCTGATAGTGAGTGGAAAAGAGAAGCTATAGCGGAATATCAATCAGATTCTGCTTGTGAAGGCTGCAATGGAAACAGACTTAAAGAAGAAGCTCTATGTGTAAAAATTGACAATCACAACATCAGTGAAGTTACAAAAAAATCAATCCTTGATGCGTCTCAATGGTTTAATGATTTAGAAAAAAATTTAGATAAGCGACAATTTAAAATTGCGGAACATGTCTTGAAAGAAATCAATGAAAGACTAAACTTTTTACTCAATGTTGGCTTAGATTATCTTACATTATCAAGAGAGTCTGGGACACTTTCAGGTGGTGAAGCTCAAAGAATAAGGTTGGCTTCACAAATTGGATCGGGACTTACAGGTGTTTTATATGTTCTTGACGAGCCTTCAATAGGATTGCACCAAAAAGATAACGTTAAACTAATTGATGCTCTTAAAAGGTTAAGAGATTTAGGCAATACCGTAATTGTTGTAGAGCACGATACAGAAACAATGGAAAATGCAGACCATATTATTGATATGGGGCCAGAAGCTGGGACAAACGGTGGACAAGTCACATCACAAGGAACATTCGAAGAAATAAAAAAAGATAAAAACAGTATTACTGGACAATATTTATCCAATAAAAAAATAATTGAAATTCCTAAAACTCGTCGATTAGCAAAAAATGGAAGATTTGTAGAAATTAATGGTGCCACAGGAAACAATTTAAATAATGTAAACCTTAAAATACCAACGGGAAGTTTCACTTGTATAACAGGTGTTTCTGGAAGTGGTAAATCAACCTTAATATTGCAAACTCTATATCATGCTTTAAACTTAACCCTAAACAATAAAGCTAGAAAGGCGCCAAAAGCTTTCAAAAGTTATAAGGGTGTTGAGTTAATAGATAAGATTATAGACATAGATCAATCACCGATTGGTAGAACTCCTAGATCAAACCCAGCAACTTATACTGGTGCCTTTGGTCCAATTAGAGATTGGTTTACAAGTTTACCTGAGTCTAAAACTAGAGGTTATAAACCTGGAAGATTTTCTTTTAATGTTAAAGGTGGAAGATGTGAGGCTTGTGAGGGAGATGGCGTTATAACATATGAAATGCATTTTTTACCTGATGTGTATATTCAATGTGATGAATGCAAAGGTACTAGATATAATAGAGAGACATTAGAAATTAAGTTTAAAGATAAAAGCATTGCAGACGTTTTAAATATGTCGGTAGATGAAGGTTGTGAATATTTTGAAAATATATCGAATATTAAAACAAAACTTTTAACACTTAAAAAAGTAGGTTTAGGTTATATAAAAATTGGTCAACAAGCCACAACACTTTCAGGTGGTGAAGCTCAAAGAATAAAACTAGCAAAAGAACTTTCTAAAAGATCTACTGGTCGAACCATGTATATATTGGATGAACCAACTACTGGACTTCATCAGCATGATATAAAAAAACTTTTAGAAATACTTCATACATTTGTAAAACTAGGTAACACTGTCGTAGTTATTGAGCACAATTTAGACGTCATAAAAACTGCTGATTATATAGTCGACATGGGGCCTGAGGGTGGTGTTAAGGGTGGCAACATTATTGCAGAAGGTAAACCTGAGGAAATTTGTAAAATCCCAGGGAGTTACACTGGTCAATTTTTAAAACCATTATTAAAATAATATATTAAAAGATTGTTAAAATTTTTGAAAAATTAGTGTATAAATACACAGAATCATGAGTAATTTATTATCATCACTTTCTAAAACAATCCATGCATCCCTAGCATTAGCAATATTGCTGTTTATTGGTTTATTTTATTTAAATGGTGGATTTGCATTTGATACATTGTTCTGGAGTTGGTTGTTTAGATATATACATGTAATTGTTGCAATTATGTGGATTGGTTTACTATGGTATTTCAATTTTGTTCAAATTCCAAATATGGGAAAGATTCCAGATGATCAAAAACCAGCGATTGGTAAAGTTATAGCTCCTGCAGCTCTATTTTATTTTAGATGGGCAGCAGCATTAACGGTACTATCCGGATTGGTTTTAGCTTTACTTAATGGTTATTTACATGATGCGATGACACTAAGTATCGGCTCTGGAATTCCAAAACACACTGCTATTGGTATAGGTATGTGGCTTGGTGTGATAATGGCTTTTAATGTGTGGTTTGTAATATGGCCTAATCAAAAAAGAGCCTTGGGTATAGTTGATTGTGAACCTGAACTAAAAGCTAAATCAGCGAAAACAGCGATGTTGTTCTCAAGAACAAACACTCTACTTTCTCTACCAATGTTGCTTGCGATGGTAGCAGCGCAAAATCTTTACTAGTTTTTTTTATTTTTAATTTAGCTTTGCTTAAGTTAATATTGTAGTTCTTTTATATTGCTAAACTCATCTAAAACATGTGCATTTGCTAAGGCCTCTTTGTTTTTAATTTTATTACCTTCAATAATATTTTTTACAGCTAATTCAACAATTTTACCACTTTTGGTTCTGGGGATGTCATTTACTTTTATTATTTTATGAGGGACATGTCTTGGAGATGCGTTTTTTCGAATTTGCAATTTTATTCTTTTTAATAAATCTTCACTAAGTTCATAATTTGAATTTAAAATCACAAATAAAACAATTCTAATATCATTATCCCATGACTGACCAACAACAAGAGATTCCTTAATTTCATTAAATCTTTCAATTTCAGAATAAATTTCAGCTGTTCCAAGACGAACACCACCGGGATTTAAAGTTGTATCTGAACGACCAACAATTATAAAGCCTTTTTTATTAGTTATTTTTGCATAATCACCATGATGCCAAATATTTTTAAATTTATTAAAATATGCCTTATTAAATTTTATATCATTTTTATCATTCCAAAACTTTAAAGGCATTGATGGGAAAGGATTAACACAGACAAGTTCTCCCTTTTCATTTAAAACAGATTTACCTTTTTCATTAAAGACACGAATATCCATTCCCAAACCTTTGTTTTGTATTTCACCAGAATAAACAGGTTGATATAAATTTCCCAGAACAAAACAAGATACAATATCTGTACCACCTGATATTGATGCGAGGTGAATGTTTTTTTTTATATTCTTGTAAACATATTTAAAACTATCTTCAGATAAGGGAGAGCCAGTTGAACAAATAGTTCTTAATTTAGGTAATTTGTATAATTTTTTAAAATCTTTTTTAGTTTTTCTTAATGAATCAATATATTTTGCACTAACACCTAGTAAAGTTATATTTTCTTTATTTGCTATTCTTAATAAAAGGTCCTCTTTTTTGTACATTGGAGAACCATCAAATAATACAATTGAAGCTTTTGAAGCCAAAACTGAAATTAACCAATTCCACATCATCCATCCACAAGTTGTAAAATAAAAGACATTATCGTGCTCTTTTATATCGCAATGTAGCTGATGTTCTTTTAAATGTTGTAATAATACACCACCAGTTTTATGACATATACATTTAGGTTTACCGGTTGTACCACTTGAAAAAAGAATTGCTAATTCATGTTCAAAATCAAATTTTGAAAATTTTAATTCAATTTCGTCTTCTTTGATAATATTTTTCCAATTATAGGTTTTAATATACTTGTATTTTGGAAGTTGTTTAATTTCTGATTCACCTGGATAATTTGAAACAATTATATGTTTTATGGTTGGTATCTTTTTAATTATGCTGGGAATTCTTTCTAAAATATTAATCCTTTTTCCATTATAGAAATATTCATTTGTTACAAATAAGACTTTTGGTTTTATTTGTGAAAATCTTTCCACAACACCATTTATACCAAAATCTGGTGAGCATGATGACCATATGGACCCTATAGCTACAGTAGCTAAAAAAGCCTCAACTGTTTCTGAGGTGTTTGGCATATAGGCTGCTACTCTATCTTTTGATTTGATATTAATTTTCTTTAAAAAAGTACCGACATTCTTTACGTTTTTATTTAATTCTCTCCAATTTTTTGTTTCACGAAATCCACCTTCACTAATAAAAGTGATCGCCTTATCGTTATTATTTTTAGAAAGTAAATTTTCAGAAAAATTTAATTTTGATTTTGGTAAAAAAATATTTTTATAAAATTTTGGAGATTTTTTTACTTTGATTGATTTTTTCTCACCTTTTACTTTTGCATAATCCCAAACACTATTCCAAAAATTATGTGAATTTTTTACAGACCAACTATGAAAATTTTCGTAGTTTTTATTAAAATTTTTTTTAAATCTTTTTGATATAAATTTCTCAAATTTAAATAAATTTGAATTTATTTTTAATTTTTTTGAAGCTTCCCAAAGTTTTTTGTTCATGCAAATATATTGCTTTAGATAGTTCTAATTTAACTATTATCATCCTCTCTCAAAACAGTTTTTTGAGAAACTCTAAGTCTAACTAAAACAGTGTTGGCGATATAAATTGAAGAATAAGTTCCAAAAACTACGCCTAAAATCATTGCTAATGAAAATCCTTTTAAAATTTCACCTCCAAAAAAATAAATAGCTATTAAAGCTAATAATGTTGTAACTGAAGTAATTATCGTTCTAGATAAGGTTTCATTAATTGAAATATTTGTTAACTCAAAAATTTTAATATCAGAATATTTTCTCAAATTTTCTCTTACACGATCAAAAATAACAACAGTGTCATTCATCGAATATCCCACTATAGTTAGGACGGCAGCTATGATGGATAAATTAATTTCAAGACTAAACAAAGAAAACACACCAAGAGTAACTATAACATCATGAAATAAAGCCAATATTGCACCAAGACTAAATTGCCATTCAAATCTTATCCAAATATAAAAGAGCATTATCGCTAAAGATAAAGAGATTGCAATTACACCAGATTTTAATAACTCAGCACTTACTTTAGGTCCAACATTTTCAACTCTTCTAAAATTAAAATTATTACCAAAAGATTTATCAAGGTTAGTTTTTATTTCTTCAATTATATCTTTCCTATTATCTTTATTTTCAAATTTAACTAAATAATCAGATTCATTGCCAAATTTTTTAACCGATACATCTCCAAGATTCATTTGGCTAAATTTATCTCTAAGTGAACTAACATTTATTTTTGTATCTGTTGATCTTAATTCAATTAGTGTGCCACCTTTAAAATCAATTCCAAAATTAAGTCCTTTAAAAACTAATAGAGCTAGTGAACAAGTAATCAATAGAACAGATATGAAATTAAAATGATTATAATATTTGTTAAATGCTATCATTAAATTAATTTTTCCTTATTTCTATTTTTGGACACATAGAGGCTAGTGAAAAGTCTTGCAATAAAATAAACTGAAAATAGTGTGGTAAAAATTCCTACACCAAGAGTAACAGAAAAACCTTTTATTGGACCTGACCCCATAAAAAAAAGTATAATTGCTGCTAATAAAGTTGTGATGTTAGCATCAATGATTGCTGTTCGGGATTTAGTATAGCCACTATCAAAAGCTACAATATTATTCTTTTCATCTTTTAATTCTTCTTTAATCCTCTCAAAAATTAAAACATTTGCATCAACAGCCATACCAACTGTTAAAATTATTCCTGCGATACCTGGTAGTGTTAATGTGGCTTCAAATAAAGTTAAAATTCCTAACAAAATAAATAAATTAATGATTAAAGTTACGTTAGTAATTAAACCAAAAATTTTGTATTTAACAAACATAAACATTATAACCAAAAGAAAACCTAAAGCTAAAGCAATCATTCCTGCATTAATTGAATCCTGACCTAAATCTGGTCCAACGGTTCTTTCTTCGATGATATCTAGTGGAGCCGGCAATGCACCAGATCTTAATAAAAGTGCTAAATCTGTTGCAGATTGGAATGTAAATCCTCCACTAATTTGTCCTGAACCACTTGCAATAGTGTCTCTAATAACTGGAGCACTTATTATTTTACCATCTAATACTATGGCAAGCTGTTTTCCAATACCAGTAGAAGTTGCTTTACCAAATCTTTTAGCACCCACCCTGTCTAATGAAAAAGAAACAATGGTTTGGTTTGTTTGTGTATCCATTTGAGGCTGTGCATCTAAAAGATTATCACCACTAATTATGATACGTTTACTTACAGTTGCTTCTTCAATTCCATCTTCATATTTTAATTTTTCAACACCAAACCTATCGTTTTCATTACTAGTAACAAATCTAAAAGTTAAGTTAGCGGTTTTTCCTAAAAGAGATTTTACTCTCATAGGATCATCTAAACCAGGGAGTTCAACTAAAATACGATTGTTTCCTCTCTTCAAAATATTTGGCTCATTAGTTCCTACTTCATCAATTCTTCTTCTGACAATTTCTATTGCTTGATCTTGAGAAGAGGTTTTTAAAGAAATTAATCCTTGTTTTGAAAAATTTACTTGAATATTTGTGCCTGTATCTTCAATTTCTAATTGATGAGATTTGAATCTAGGATAATAAGGATTTAGATCACTATTTTCATCGGTAAAAACATCAATTATTAATTGTTTGCTCTGATCATCAGTATTAAAAAATATTTTTTCATCTTCAATTTTAATATTATTAATCTTTATATTTTGATCTTTAAAATAATTTCTAATTGTTGTGGTTAAATTTTGAAGTTTTTGTTCAATAACTGGTGCATTATCAATTTCAAGCAATAGATACGAGCCACCTTGCAAGTCTAAACCTAAATTAATCTTTTTACTAAAAAAATTGTCATCAACTTTAATTAAATTTGATGAGGCTATAACAATAAATAATAATGAAAATAGAGTTATAAATAAGATTCTTAACTTTGAAAAATAAAGCACTTTACTTTAATTTATTATTTCTTAACTTCTTGAGTATTTAAAAGACCTTGAATGCCTGTTGCTTTCACAATTTCAACTTTAACATTGTCAGCTATTTCAACTTCGACTTTATCGTTATCGATTAATCTTTCAACGGTACCAGTAATACCTCCAGAAGTTATAACTTTGTCACCTCTTTTTAAACCTTCAACCATTGCCTTATGTTCTTTAACCTTTTTTTGTTGAGGTCTTATTAAGAAAAAATAAAAAATAACAAATATTAAAATTAACGGTATAAATTGTCCTATTCCTGAACCTTCCATAAATCTCCTTATAAATTAGATGAATTATTATACTATCTTAATTGTGAAAACAACTTTAATTGAATGAAATACTTTCTAAATTGTTCATATAAGATCTTAAGACTTTTGGTACAATAATTGAACCATCTTTTTGTTGATAATTTTCTAAAACAGCTATCAATGTTCTACCAACAGCTAGTCCACTTCCATTAAGGGTGCCAACGTAGTGGGTTTCTTTATTTTCATTTTTATATCTAGTTTTCATTCTTTGACCCTGAAATGTTGAGCATGACGAGCAAGAAGAAATTTCTCGATATTTATTTTCTGAGGGAAGCCAAACCTCTATATCATAAGTTTTTTCAGCACTAAAACCCATGTCTCCTGAGCATAAAATAATCTTTCTGTAAGGTAATTCTAATTTATCCAATATATCAGTTGCGCAGCTAGTCATTCTTTCTAGCTCTTCTGAGCATTTTTCTTTTTCAACAATACTAACCATTTCAACTTTATAAAATTGATGCTGCCTGATCATACCTTTAGTGTCTTTACCATAACTACCAGCTTCTTTTCTGAAACAAGGAGTTGACGCAACTAATCTTATGGGCAAATCCTTACGATCAACAATTTTATCTTTAACC
Organism: uncultured Pelagibacteraceae bacterium; assembly: GCA_902512765.1. Classification (GTDB taxonomy): domain Bacteria; phylum Pseudomonadota; class Alphaproteobacteria; order Pelagibacterales; family Pelagibacteraceae; genus Pelagibacter. Next base: position 10,792 of record CABXKF010000025.1, read on the forward strand.
ATATTTGTTAAGATTACTTCAGCTGTAGGTATCAAAAATTTTCTGTCAGACGCTCCGTCAAATTTAATTTCAAACTGATCATTTTCAAATTTTGGGAGTTGCCCAGTACCAAACATTGTATTATCAGAAGCAATTAATGGTGGTGAAATTTCTTGATAGTGATTTTGATTTACATGAGTATCAAGCATAAAATTTGATAATGCTCTTTCCAATAAAGCTAACTGGTTTTTGACAAAAACAAATCTTGAACCTGTAGTTTTTGTTGCAAGATCAAAATCAAGCATTTTTAATTTTTCACCTAGCTCGTAGTGTGATTTAGGATTAAAATCAAAGTGAGGTATTTTACCTGATTTTGAAATTTCAATATTATCATTTTCATCTTTACCATTAGGAACATCAGGATGAGGTATGTTTGGGATATTTGATAGTATATTTTCTAATTCAACTTTAATTTTTTTTTGATTATCAGAAACCTTCTCTAAATCAGAAGAAATTTCTTTTGATCGTTTGAACAAAGACTCATCTTTAGATTTTGATATATCTTTTTTTTCTTTTTCAAGAGTTTCTTTTTGTTGAATTAAATCTCTATTTTGTTCATCCAATTTTTGTAAATTCTTAAAATCAATATTCAAAGATCTTTTTTCCAAAGACTTTTCAAAGAAACTAAAGTCTTTTCTAATTTCTTTAATATTATGCATCAGTATTTTTTAAATTTTTGTTTTCTATAAATTTTACAGAAAATATTGATAATTCATATAAAATTAATAATGGAATGGCCAACCCGATTTGAGTAATTGGGTCTGGTGGTGTTAACAGAGCAGCAGCTGCAAAAATTATAACCACAACATATTTTCGTCTATCTTTTAAGAACTGACTATCTACAACACCTACTCTAGCTAACAAGCTAAGTACCACAGGTAATTGAAAACTTAATCCGAAAGCAAAAATAAGTTTCATTACAAGAGATAGATATTCATTTACTTTGGCTTCAAGTTGTATGGGTAAACTTGTTGATAGACCAGTACTTTCAAACGATAAGAAAAATTTAATCGCAAGAGGCATAATTAAATAATAAACTAACATTCCCCCTAGAAGAAATAATATTGGTGTTAAAATTAAGTAAGGCATAATCGCTATTTTTTCATGCTTGTACAAACCAGGAGCTATAAATTTCCAAATTTGCATAAGAATAAATGGACATGTAACAAAAAAAGCTGTGAAGAAAGAAACCTTTAGATAGGTTAAGAAAGTTTCTTGTAACGCTGTAAAAATCAATCTTCTTTCAGATCCATCATCCTTAACAGCTTTAGCAAAGGGATCAACCAAGAACCCATATATGGTTTCAGCAAAAAAATAACATCCAATAAAAAAAATAAACAAAAACAAAAAACTATGAATTAGTCTTTTTCTTAGTTCTGTTAAATGACTTATGAAGCCACCTTCATTTTCTTCGTTATTCATCTTTTTTATTATCTTTTTCTACTTTTTCAATTTTTTCATCTTCAATATCAATATTTGAAACTTCATTTTGAATATCATTGATGTATCTTTTGGCTGTACCAATCCAAGAACCAGCTTTTTTTAACATTAAAGGAAAGTCTTTTGGACCAAGAACAACAATAGCAATAGCTACTACAATTAAAATTTCAAACCAACCAATAGTAGGCATGTATTTTAATCTTTGTTATTTGAGTCTTTATTTTCGTCGGAAATATTTTTTGGCTCGCTTTCGTCAGTAACATCTGACGCCATTCCTTTTTTGAAACTTTTAATACCCTTAGCAACATCACCCATTAAACTAGATATTTTTCCACGTCCAAATAATAAGACAACTAATATTACAACAATTGCTATTTGCCAAATTCCTATACTCATAAAAAACTTATAACCTTTTTATGGTTGATTTAAAAGTGACTTTTTTATGTATCTTTTTCCTCTTCATCAAGAGTGCTATTTAACATCTCATCAATATTTGAGTAGATATCTTCTTTCTTTTCATCTTGTTTTTCTTTAAAAAATTTGCTCGAGCCAAAAATTGCATTATCAACACTTGCGCTATCAATTAAACCAGCGGCACCTAATTCATCAACTGTTGGAAGATCTGATAATTTTTGTAAATTGAAATGACTTAAAAAGCCATCTGTTGTTAGGTATTGAATAGGTTTACCTGGAACATCTTTACGACCTCCTGGTTTAACCCAATCTAATTCCATTAATATTTCTAAAGTATTTGTCCCAAATGCAACACCACGTATTTCTTCAATTTCCGCTCGAGTGACAGGTTGATGATAAACAATAATGGCTAAGGTCTCAATAGCAGCACGCGATAATTTTTTTTCAACAGTTTTTTCTTGTGTCATTAAATTTGAAAGTTTAGGTGACGTTCTAAAAGACCATTTATCTTTTATACACACCAAATTTATACCCCGGCTTGAATATTCTTGCTGTAATTTTTCCAACGATTTAGCAACATTTGCTTTTTTTGAAATTTTAGTTTCTATTGTGTCAACATCAAGAGGCTCAGCAGCCGCAAAAATTACAGCTTCAATTTCTTTTTCAAGATCTGTAAGTTTTGATGGAAATTTAACTATGTTATCTTTAGATATTTTTTCTTTTTTAATCATTAATTTCCCTTACATAGATATCATCAAATAGGTTTTCTTGTTTTATCGAAAGATTACCTTCTTTGACTAACTCTAAAGATCCGGCAAATATACCCGCTTTGCCTGTCTTTTTATATTTGGATCCATTTTTAAAATTATTAGGTATTAAGTCATTTATATTTTTCCAATCCATCAATTTGCCAAGAAATTGTTTTATAGTTTTAATGCCATCTTCAGTAGTAAATACAGGTAATTTAGGAATACTCATGGTTTGAAAGTCTTTAGTCATCACTATTGATGAATAAGATTTTAAAAGTTCAAATAAGCTTACATTATATTCAGAACTATAAATAGATCTTATATTGCCTTTAATACCACGAGTTCTAATTTCTCTACCTAATCGATTTCTTTTAAGCATTTGCTCAGAAAGCAATCTAATTAGTTCCAATTTTTTAAGTTGTAATTTTAATTTTTCTGCAACCTCTTGAACTTTGAATTCCTCTTCAGGGGTGCCTGGGAGTAATAATTTTGATTTTAGATAAGCTAACCATGTAGCCATTAATAAATATTCAGACGCAATTTCTAAATTCAAATTTTTTTCGTTGGTAATATAGTTATGAAATTGGTCAGCTAATTTAGTTATTGAAATTTCTTCTAAATCTACTTTTTGTGCTTTAGCAAGATCAAGTAATACATCTAACGGGCCATTATAGTTATTGATATCAACATTAAATAAAACAGAATCAGACTCAGGCATATACAAATATTAACTTAAAATTTTATAAAATTGTGATGTTTTTTTAATTATAAAGCTACTTATCAAGGGTGAATTTTCAGCAACTATCTTCATTTCATTGAGGTTACTATTGCAATGAAGAACTATATTACATCCAGCTTTAAATGATTTAATAGTATTGTCTTTCATGGTCTCTTTTAAGCTCTTCATTGAAAGATCGTCTGAAATTATAATGTTTTTGAAACCTATTGAATTCCTAATATGATTAATCACTTTTTTTGATTG
>CABXKF010000026.1 GCA_902512765.1 uncultured Pelagibacteraceae bacterium
TTTTGTTGCAGATACAATAGACATATCAAAACCAAGTTTAATAGGTTTTAAAAAATATGGAGTTCCCCATGTATTATCAATTGCAGTTAAAATTTTATGTTTTTTTGCTATAGAAATAATTTTACCAAGATCTTGAAAATCAAATGTGTTGCTTCCTGGATTTTCTACAAAAATTAATTTTGTTTTATTTGTAATAGCTTTTTCTAATGTCTTAAGATCATGAGGATCATAAAATGTAGTTTTAATATTAAATTCTTTTAGAAAATCTTGTGAAAGTAAACGTGTTGGACTGTAAACTGGATCAGCTACAATTATTTCGTCACCTGGTCTAGTAACACTAAAAATTGCAAGAAAAACTGCTCCAAAACCTGTGGGAGTTAAAAAGGTAAAATAGCTTTCTTCTAGCTTTGATAAAATTTGTTGTAATATATGTGTTGTTGATGTCCCTTGTCTTCCATAATCAAAATGTCCACCTGTAGGGTTTTTTTTTGCTTTATCTTGAGTTTTTCTAATATCCTGCATCGATTTGAATATAATCGTTGATGCTCTGACAATTGGTGGATTAACAGACTGATTGTGAAAGTCTTTTGCGGTATGTTTTAAAAATGTTTTAAAAGAATTGCTCATAATAAAATTTGATATGTTTAGAAGACAATGCTATATCCCGTAAAAAACGTCAATAAAATTAATAAATAGGATTAAATGAGTTACCCAAAGAAACATAGAGGCCGAAGAAAACAAGGCTCTAAAAAGAGAAGAGCAAAGAGAAAAAACAAGAAGAAATAATTCCTCTATTCTTTAATCCAACCACCCCCAAGAACCCTATGGCCATATTGATCTTTGCTATAGAATACGCATGCTTGCCCCGGTGAAATACCATCTTCAGGATTAGTTAAATTAACATGGGCAGTATTATCATCTTTTAGATCTACTTTTGCCTCAAGAAGATTTCCTGTAGATCTCACTTTTACAAATATATTTTTATCCAGATCCTTTTTATCAGTTAATAAATTAAGATCTTTAAGAGATATGTCTTTTTTTCCAAGATTTTCTTTTGGACCAACTATAATTTCGTTATTATCTGAATTTATCTTTAAAACATAAAGAGGCTCTACATCAGAAACTTTAATTCCTTTTCTTTGTCCAATTGTAAAATTAATAATACCATCATGGACACCAATTACTTTTCCTTCTAAATTCTTAATATTTCCTTTTTGAAAGGAGTCTGGTCTAAATTTTCTAATTACTGATGCATAATCTCCGTTGGGTACAAAACAAATATCTTGGCTATCAGGTTTATCAGCAACATTTAAATCTAATTCTTTTGCAATCTCTCTTGTTTTATCTTTTAGCATTCCGCCTAGAGGAAATCTTAAGTAATCTAATTGTTCACGTGTCGTATTAAATAGAAAATAACTTTGATCTCTGTTTTCATCAATTGCTCTATACATGTTGTTGGTGTTATTTGATGTAACATTTTTTACATAATGGCCAGTTACTAGTGCATCTGCATTGAGATCTTTTGAAACTTCAAATAAATCTTTAAACTTTACAGTTTGATTACATTGAACACATGGTATTGGAGTTTCTCCATTTAGATAACTATCAACAAAATTATCTATTACACCTTGTTTGAACTTATCTTGGTAATATAAAATTTTATGTTCTATGCCTAATTTATGTGCAACACGTTTTGCATCCATGATATCTTGACCTGAACAACATTGTTTAGATGCTGCAACTTCTTTGCCATCATCATAAAGTTTAAGCGTAATGCCTATAACTTTATAACCTTCATTTTTCATAATACCGGCTACAGTTGAAGAATCTACTCCCCCAGACATAGCAACAACTACTGTTGTATCCTCAGGTTTTTTATTAATTCCAATAGAATTTAATTCGTTATTCATAAGGTGGTATTTATACTTATTTACAATATAAGTTAAATTAAATGATTTTAGATTATGAACCAGGTGACAAAGTCACTAATCCTAACAATAAAGATTGGGGTATTGGTCAAGTTCAATCTATTATAAATGATAAAGTGACAGTAAATTTTGAGAATGTTGGAAAAAAAGTAATCAATGCTAAAAATATAGAATTAAAACTAATTAAATAAACTTTTAATGGATATCAAAATAATCATAGAAAACTTAATAGAAACTTTCTTATTAGCAGGAGAACTTTCAATTGATCTTAGAAAAAAAGGTCTAAAGAAAGAAATCAAATCTGATAATACTCCAGTCAGTAATGGGGATTTAGAAGTTAACAAATACATCACAAAAAAAATCTCAGAGATAACACCTGATATTCCAATTATATCAGAAGAAACTTCTGATCATAAAGACAATACTGAACTTAAAAATTTTTGGTTAGTTGATCCAATTGATGGGACCTATGATTATATTAATAACTTAGAAGAATTTACGATTAATGCTGGTTTAATTATCAACAACAAGCCTGCTGCTGGATTGATTAATGCACCAGCCAAAAATAGAATGTTTTATTCTTATGGTGAAGGAAGTGCTTTTGAATTAAGCAATGGAAAAACCTCAAAGTTAAGTGAAAAAGAAACCGAAGTTAGGCCAATTAAATTTATTTCTTACTCAAACAAAATTAAACCAGAAATTCAAAAAATATATCAAGATATTGGTGTAGTTGAAAATGTAAGAATGAAAAGTTCACTTAAATTTTGTGTTGTAGCAGCTGGCGAATATGATGGCTATGTTGCTGAACCAAGAGCTTATGAATGGGATATAGCGGCAGGTCATGCAATATTAGAACACTCTGGTGGAACAGTAACAGATTTTGATGCTAAAGAAATTCTTTATGGAAAAAAAGATCTTAAAAACCCAAGTCTAATATTAAAAAGTAAAAATATATTATAATGGATGAACAGTTAAGAATTATATTAATTATAATAGTTTCTGTATCTATTTTTGGTTTATTAGTTTTTGTATTTGTTAAAAACTATGTAAGACAAAAAATTAATAATTTAGTTGAAGAAGAAAAAGATACAAAAACTAAAGTAGATTAATTATTTTTAGGTATTCATCTTTTTCTATATCCATTACTTTTCTGGAGGTCTCAAAATCAAAACCATTTCTAGCTAATAAAGAAATATCTTTTTTATAAAATAAAGTTCTATTATCTTCAGCTCTTGCTGGTCCTATTCTTTTTTTTTTGCAAATTTTTATTGCTGAAAAAAAATCTTGATCAGAATTATCTTCTTTAATTTTATCAACAGTGTCTTTAATAAACTCATCATGAATTCCTTTACCTATTAGGTAGTTTCTAATTTTATTAATAGAGCTTCCTCTTTGGATCATACTTTTTGCTTTGCTTTCAGAATAAAATTGGTCATTAATAAATTTGGTTTTTTCTAAATCAGATAAAACAATATCAATTAATTTATTAACGTCTTTTTTTCTTACATCAGAGGAAGAAAGTTTCATATATTTCTTCAACAAATAGGTCTTTAACTGCTGTTTTGAAGGTGCATATTTTTCAACATAAGCAAATGCAAAATTTCTCATCTCTTCTACAGTTACTTGCAGTGTTTTTTTTCTATTTCTTATAGGAATCATGCATAGATTTTATATAATATATTTAAATGATCGAACAAATTTATACTTATTTTTCTATTGAGACGCTTTATATGTGGATCAACATTGGTGTATTACCGTTTTGGTTTATACTAATTTTTTTTCCTCAATCTCATCTTGGTAGAATATTCGTTGCTTCGATATTTCCAATATTGGTCTTGAGTGGTGTCTATATTTTTGTCTTATATAAATCCTATTTAATTGGTTATGATTTTATTGGTAATTTTACATTATACTTAGGTTTAGATGAGCTCTCTAGATTATTTGAAGATCACCTATATTTAATGCTCTTTTGGACACACTTCATTGCAATCAATTTATTTGTAGGTGGGTGGATTGTTAAAGACTCACAAAAATTTTATATCAATAAAATCTTAATAGCGTTTCCTCTTATAACTACTTATTTAGTAGGACCGATTGGTTTATTCATTTATTGGATCATTAGAATATTCTATGCAAAAAGAATGAATTTATATGAGTGATCATATAGATTTTTATTTTGATATAATCAGCCCCTATTCTTACATTGCTCATAAAAAAATACAAAAAATTAGAGAAAAGAAAAAAATTACATTTAATTATAAGCCAATTTTGTTAGGCGGTCTTCACAATTTAGCGGGGATAAGTGCTCCAGCATTTAACAAATATAAAATGAAAAATATGCAAAGTGATTGTGAATTAGTTTCAAAAAAAAATGATATTTCTTTTACATGGAATTTAAAATTCCCAATAAATTCATTGTCAATTATGCGTGGGTATTTACAAGTAAGTGACAAACAAAAAAAAGATTACTTAGATATTTTTTTTGATGCTTATTGGAAAGATAATTTAGATTTATCTTCAGAAAATGAATTTTGTAAATTGCTAAATTTTTTAAACATTAATACAGAAATTTTTTTTAAGGAAATCAAACATCAATCAATTAAAGATAATTTAAAAGAATTAACTGGTGATGCTTTTAAAAAAGAAGTTTTTGGTGCACCAACTTTTATAGTAAACAATAAAATTTTTTGGGGACAGGATCGTCTAAAATATGCTCTTGAAGAATTAGGTGATAATTAAACTATTTTGAAATTACTTTGTTTAATTGCACCAAAACCACCATCTATGTGAGACACATTTTCAAATCCCATATCTTTTAATGATTTAGCAGCTAATGCAGAACGCAAACCACCCGCACAAAATAAAATAATTTCTTTTTCTTTATCTAATTTGCCTTGTTGAAAATAAGGACTATTTGGGTCCATCCAAAACTCTAACATTCCTCTTGGTATGTGATGAGAGTTTTCCACTCTTCCTTCTTTTTCAAGCTCTCTAACATCTCTTATATCAATAAGATTTATTTTGTCTCGATTGAAAACTTCCAAGGCTTCATCAGCAGAAATAGTTTTAATTTCCAATAAAGCTTCGTTAACTAAATCTTTAGCTGATTTTATATTCATAAATTGTGTTATACATTATTTTTATATAAAATAAACAACTGTGCTTCCAAGATTCCTTAAACCTTATCATGTTAAATATTCTAATCTGATTAGAATTGGTCCCAAAACAGATGGTGGGTACGTGATTGACAAAAGAGTTTTAAACAAAAGTAATATACTACTTACATGTGGTTTAAATGATGATTGGGAGTTTGAAAAAAGTTTTTTAAGAAAAAAAAAAGATGCTAAAATTCAGGCATTTGATCATACAGTTAATCGAGATTTTTGGCTTAGAAGATTTAAGAAAGACATGGTTTCTCTATTATTATTAAAGAAATTAAGAATAAGTAAAATATTAGATGTCTTTAAATACATAGATTATCTGCTTTTTTTTAGAAATAATAAAAAACATTATGAAAAAAAAATTGTTTTTAAAAAAGAAAATCAAAAAGAAATAACCATTACTAAAATTTTGCATAATTATAAAGATGTAATATTAAAAATAGATATTGAGGGTGATGAATACAAAATCTTAGATGATATTAAAAAAAATTCAAAAAAAATAAACTTTTTAATCATAGAATTTCATCAGATTCATAAAAATATAAAAAAGTTAAAAAAATTTTTACATAAGATTGATCTGAAAATTATTCATATACACGCAAATAACTATGGGGGTGTAGACACTAATAGTGATCCAAAAGTTATAGAACTATCCCTATTGAATGCAAAAAAATTTAAGATCAGTAGCAACTATAGTAAAAGAGATTATCCAGTTATAAATTTAGATTATAAAAATTTTAAAAGAAGAGATGATGTTAAAATCAGATTTATCAAATAAAAAGATTTGTATAGTATATACGCATCACAAATTAGGTGATTTAGTTTGGCAACTTCCTTACATAAAAGCCATAAGCGACCACCACAATCAAAGTGTAGATTTAATATTAAGGGAAAAAACTCAAGCAAAAAATATTTTGCAAGATCTAAAGTATATAAACAATATTAATTACAATAATTTTAGAAAAAGTTTTTATTACTGGATTGATGTTTGGAAGTTAATTAAAATTTTTAATCAAAATAAATACAGTCACTTATATATATTGGATAAAGTAAATAAGCCTGCAATAGCTGCTAAACTATCTGGCATCAAAAATATTATTGGACCTGGTATAGGAAATCAAAAAAAATATCTTACTACAAATATTGTTTTAAATGATGATGATTGGAAATTAAGTTATTCTGAACAATCTCAAAAGTTATTAAAACTACACAAAATAGATATTGATAATCCTTATCCTCAAATTGAAGTAGATATAAAAAGGTTTAATGAAAATAATCCAGATCTATTGTTTGACGGAAAAAAAATTGCATTTGGTGTAGACTCTTTTGAAGATTATAAAATGTGGTATGAGGAAGATTTTATAAAATTAGCCGATTTGCTTTATGAAAAAAAATTATTTAATTATGTATATCTTATTTGTGGTCCTGATAAATCACATATAGCAAAAAAAATTATTGAAACGTCTCAAAGAAATTATTTTATAGATTGTTCAAATAAAGATCTTACTGGAGTTATTACAGCTATAAAAAATTCTAGTTTTTTTGTTGGTAATAACTCTGGTCCTTTAAATTTAGCTGCAGCATTAGGTGTGAAGTCATTTGGAATTATAGTAAATGACGCTATAAGTGAATTGAAATATAGTAAAATAGATTTTATAACGCCTAAAAATTATAAAGATAACACGTGGATTAGAGATAGAAAAAATATGAAAACACTTAGTCCTGAAGAAGTTTTTAATGTCTTGATAGATAAAATCAATTAATAATGAAAGCATCTAATTTTACATTACCATCAACAAATAAAAAAAATTATTCTTTAAAAGACTCTTTGGGTCAATATGTAATTTTATATTTCTATCCAAAAGATGATACCCCAGGATGTACCCTTGAAACTAACGATTTTAATAAATTGCTTTCAAAATTTAGGAAATTAGATTGTGAAATATACGGGATTTCAAAAGACAATCTAAAAAGTCACGATAAATTTAAAGATAAATATAAGATAAAATTTGATTTATTGGCTGATGAGGAGATTAAAGTCCTTAAGAAATATAAAGTTTGGGGTAAAAAAAAATTTATGGGACGAGAATTTATGGGCATTATCAGAACTACATTTTTAATAGATAAAAAAGGAAAAATAATAAAGGTTTGGAACAATGTTAGGGTTAAAGATCACGCTAAGGAGGTTTTTGAAACCCTTAAAGCCTTTGTTGAAAAGTAAAAAAGGCCCCTTATTTCTAAGGGACCTTTAACATTATGTAGAGAGAAGTTTTTAGTCTCTGATTGCGTAGGCAATTACACCTGTTTCAGTAACATCAGTTCCTTTTGCTTGAGCCTCTTTACTTAAAGTAATTCCTACCAGAGAGTTAAGCACTGACCAGATAATATATGAAACAATAAATACAAATATATTTATTGAAACCACTCCAATTAGCTGTGCACCAAACGTAGCATCCGGATTTGTTAATGGCACGGCTAATGTTCCCCAAATACCTGAGAGTAAATGGGCTGGTATTGCTCCAACAACATCATCAAGTTTATAACTAAATAGTAATTTAGTTCCAAACACAACAATGACACCACCAACAGCACCAATTAAAATTGCAGTTAAGGGTGATGGAGCTAATGGTTCTGCTGTTATGGCAACTAATCCACCTATTGCACCATTCAACATTTGAACTACATCAGTTTTACCAAACATTAATCTAGTAACTACTGCTGCTGCTAATACACCACCACAAGCCGCTAAATTTGTATTAATAAAGATTGTAGAAATCGAAACAGCATCAGCAAATGATCCAAGAGCTAATTGTGACCCTCCATTAAATCCAAACCATCCTAACCAAAGTACAAAAACACCAATTGTAACTAAAGGTATTGATGAAGCTGCAAAAGGTTTGATTGGTGTTGGTACACCAGATTTTGTAAATCTACCATATCTTGGTCCAAGTATCATTATACCTGCAAGCGCAGCTGCACCACCAGTTGAGTGAACTAATGTTGATCCTGCAAAGTCAGAAAAACCAATTTCAGCTAACCAGCCTCCACCCCACTGCCAACCCATTACTATTGGATAAATTACTCCAGCTAAAATAGCTGCAAATAAAAAGAATGGCCATAATTTGATTCTTTCAGCCATAGCTCCTGAACAAATTGAAACTGTTGTTGCACAAAATACCATTTGGAAAAACCAGTCAGATCCATCTGAATAGCCAGTTTCTAATGAACTTGCATCGGACCAAGGTACAAAATTTCCTATATATCCACCTTCTGGAATACCGTATGCCAAGTTGTAACCAACTAGCCAAAACATAATTCCTGATATTGCATAAAGACCAATGTTCTTTGCACAAATTACAGAAACACTTTTTGAAGTTACCATACCAGATTCAAGCATTGCAAAACCTGCTGCCATGAACATGACAAGGAAACCACAAATTAAAAATAATAGAGTATTAAAGATAAACCCTACTTCTGCTGATACTGTTGTTTCAGCATTTCCAACACTAGTTAAACTCATTAACATTATTAATGAGAGCAATGGTGTTGATATTAGTTTAATAATTTTTTTCATAAGACCTCCCGTTAAAAGGAAACTTATAAATTGATAAATTTTAAAAACTAACGCTGATTAGGAAAATATGGTATGCAGTATTTGCATATAGTAACAGCCCTAAACGTATTTAAAGACGTTAGGGCTGTTAAAAAAATGATTACTTGTTGAATACTTCTTTTAAAGCTTTTGCAGGTAAGAATTTTACTTTTTGAGAAGCAGCGATTTGGATTTGTTCACCTGTTCTTGGGTTTCTTCCAACTCTTGCTTTTCTTTTAGCCACTTTATAAGTACCAAACCCAGCAATTTTCACTGAGTCATCACCTTTTAGTGCATCTAAAATAGTGTTGGTAATTGTATCAAATGTTCTTTCAGCATCTGCTTTGCTCAAGTTTAATGAGCCAGAAAGCTGTGCCATTAGTTGTTTTTTGTTCATTTTAGCTCCGGTTTAGTTGATTAATTATCATACTTATCATAAACGTTGATAAATCAAGCTTTTTTTTAGTGCCTAATTTTTTTTTGTATACAATATCTAGTTGTAGCTTAAATAAGTATTGATTTTATTGGGTTTATAGACGTTTTTATAAATAAAATTAATTGAATAAACCTATGTCTTTTAAGTCATTAAATGTCGTAAAAAACATCAATGATAGCAACAAAAACATTCCGATTCGAAAAAAACCTTCCTGAACTTTTTGAGATAAAGGACGACCTAATATCTTTTCAAAAGCATAAAACATTAAGTGTCCACCATCTAACATTGGGATAGGAAATAAGTTAATCAGACCAAGGCTTATTGAAATATAAGCCATGATTGAGATAAATGGTAAAATACCAATTTCAGCAACTTGACCTGTTATTTTAGCAATTCGAATAGGCCCCCCTAATTGAGATGTATCACCAGTACCTTTGAACATACTGCCAATATATTTAAGGGATGAAGAGCTTACAAAATAAACTTCTTTAACAGAATGAATTAGAGCTTGGGCTGGTCCTAATTTAACATGATTTATTTCATTATTGTAAGCACCAAGTTTAATACCAACCATTCTTTTATTAATTTTATTACCCAAATTATCTTCACTTAAAACTACATTTGGTTTAATTTTAAGCAAATACTCTTGGTCAGATCTCTCAACTTTAAAATTAATAATTTCACCTGTGGAAGTTGTGATAAATTTTGAAACATCCATAATGCTATTAACTTTATTGCCATCAATTTCCAAAATGATGTCATTTTGTTTTAGTCCACCAATCATAGCTGGACTATCTTTTTGAACTTCATTAATTACTGCTGGAGTAAAATCTTTTCCAATAAAAGTATAAATTGAAAAGAAGATTGCTATTGCTAAAAGAAAATTGGCAAGTGGTCCACCAAATACTATTAAAACTCTTTGATACAGAGGTTTTAATACAAATAACCTATCTTGATCTTCTTTATTATATTGTTTTAAAACTTTTTCTTGATCAGCTTGTGAAAAAACATTTCTATCACCAAAAAATTTAACATAGCCTCCAAGTGGGATCCAGCAAATTTTCCATCTGGTGCCTGACTTATCATTCCATCCAAAAATTTCTCTACCAAAACCTATAGAAAAATCTGTAACTCCTACTCCATATTTTCTTGCAAAATAATAGTGTCCATATTCATGAATAAACACAACAACTAAAATTAAGATAGTGAATGGAATAATATAGGTTAACATATAAAATTATATTAACTTAATATGATTTAGCACTCAACTTAATTTAGTTATGATTTTACTTAAGATATTAATCTTTTATGATCAAATTATCATGATAACCAGATCTACCTCTTTTAAAATCATTAATTTCTTTTATTTCTTTTATTAATAAATTTTTTCTTTGATCACTATTACTTGCTAAAAATTTATAATTATTAATTTCTGACATGCGTATATCTATATTTCTATAGTGAAAGGGTATACATGGAAATGGTATTAATCCGCAAATTGTTTTGTGTTTAGAAATATTGAAATTGATATTATTTTTTATCATTTTTTTATAATCAATATCTTTATAAACAGGAATTGGAAATTCATTGTAAATTTTTTGATCAACTATTGAGTGAATCTCTTTATCAATTCTCTTAAAATTTTTTACAGAAAAATAAAAAACTAAAATTGAAATAAAAGAGATTAAAAATAACTTATTCATTTTTTTAAATGAAAAAAAATAATTCATTAAAATAAATAAAAAAAACGACACATAGGCATAACCACCGTACCGAACGTGTGGCAACATTATGAGCCAAAGTAAGCAAGAAATGCCTGAACCTAGTAATATTTTATGATATTTTTCATTATATTTTTTATTACGGATAGATTTATAATTAAATGTAAAATTTATGAAAAAAATTAGAAACACAGTTAAAATAACAATTAGTAATCTTTCCAGATCAGGGTCTTTAAAAACATTTTTATGAAAATTAAATTTAAATTTTTTAAGATAGTCTTCTGGCATAATTAAGTCAGTAAAATCAGTGCTTCTCACATAAGGCAACCATCCCTTTATTGAGGCTTTTAAATGATTTGATCTATATGAAGCAAATTCTTTACCAATAGACCAACTTGCTAGATTTTTATCAAAACATGTTAATGCTACAGGATAGTTCAAACAACCTGAATTAATAAAACTTTTTGTGAATGTCACAGAAAATCCAAAAATAATTAAAAAAAGGATAATTTTTTTTTTTTGGAAAATTTTTTTTGTAAAATTAAATATTTCTTTATAAAAAATAATAAAATTAAAAATTATTAAAGCTGCATATAATTTATAAAATATTGCTAAAAGAGAAAAAATGATCATTTTATAAAAACTTTCAATATTTCTATTTTTCACATATTCCAATGAGTAAATTTGTATTAAAAATAAAAGAGCAATTACAGGAACATCTGTGCCAAATTCTTTTGATCTTGTAAATTTTAATAAAAATAAAGTAAGTATAAAAAAACAATAATAAAATATAACACCTTCTTTTTCTAAATTTATTTTATCTTTAATAATAGATAGAAAAAACATTACAAAAATAATTGGAATTAAAAAAACAAATCTATTTTGATAAAAAGGTAAATTAAAGAGTGACATGGTATCATAAAGTCCATGTTGATAAGCAATAGTGTCATTTAAATGTATTAATCCAAAAATTATTTTGAATTGTTGCTTTAAATCAATGTAAGGTAATTGATAAAGTAAATGATCGTCATGTAAATTTATAGTAATAGCGCTTAAAACACCTACAATTAAAATTAATAAATGAAATCTATCAAAAAAAATATTTTGTTTTTTAAAAAAAAAAATAAAAAAAATAAATCCCAATGAGAGAATTGTTATTGAAAAAAATATGTTAATTGAAATAAAAAAATTAAAAAAAACAGAAATTAAATAAAGAATTATAAATCCAATAAATCCATGCTCTCCAGTATTTAAATCTAATTTAAAAAACTTATTATTAAATACAAGTCCATATCCTAAAATTGATAAAGAGAATAAAATAAATATTAATGATAAAATAAATACATTAATCATTTTGATTTAAATTTCTTAAAAATCATTTCTTTACTTAGATCAAAATTTGAAACAAGCCAAAAACCTTTTTTGCTTATTAGTCCAACATTTTTAAGATTAATATTTGAAAACATAGATTTTTGTTTATTCATCGGTAACCAAAATTCTCTAAATCCAATTTTTTTTTTTTTTAAAAAATTTATAAAACTAAATCTTTTTTTATTTATTAAACAATCTATCCATAATTTCTTACCGCCTTTATGTATTTTTGGAAAAAAAATATTTTTATTTCCTAAAATTTTTTCAAACACTTTGGAATTTTTTTGAGTGTTATTCAGTCTTTTATTAATACTATTAACTTGGCTTAAGCCTAGTGCACAATTAATATCTGATAATTTAAAATTTAAACCCATCCTATAAAATGTATCAGCACCTCCATCTCCTCTAATATGGTTACCCTGATATTTAATTGCTAAAATATTTTTATGAAGTTTTTTATCATCTGTTAAAACAGCTCCTCCTTGCCCAGTTGTAATAATTTTATTTGGTGAAAATGATAATGCACTTATAGCACCATAACTACCTAGCGGTTTTTTATTGTATCTAGATCCTAAAGACTCAGCACTATCTGTAATAAACTTTATTTTAAACTTATTGCATATTGAAATTATTTTTTGATAATCTGGCGCATAACCATTCACTTCTACAGTTACCAAATATTTTGGAATTTTTTTTCTTTTGTTTATTTTTTTTAATAAATCTTCATGTGATATGCACATTGTATTTACATCTATGTCTATCCATACTGGTTTAGCTCCAATAATTTTAATCGCATTGGCCGTAGCAATAAATGAAAATCCAGGAATAAATACTTCATCATTTTTTTTTACTCCAATTGCCAACAAAGCAGTTAATAATGCTGTACTTCCACTTGATGTTACAGCGCAATATTTTCTCTTACATTTTAAAGCTAATTTTTTTTCAAATTTTTTACTAAAAGGACCCTCGTTCACAAAATTTGAGTCTACTATCTTTTTTACATCATCAAGAAATTTGTTATTTATTTTAGGATAAAACCATTTGCTGAGTATCTTATTCATTTAATTTTTAAATATGTTTAATTTTAAAATACCATAAAAAAACCATTTCAAATACTCTAAGGTCCATGCTCCAACCTTAAAAGTTGATTTACCTCCAAATAACCTATCAACTGATTTAAAAGGAATTTCACAAACCTTATAATTTGCTATTATTACTTTTATCGATAGCTCAAAGGCAAAGGCCCAACCTATCGGTTTAGAATTAAATTCTGTTGAATTCCAGACTTGTTTTTTCATCATTTTAATTCCTGTAGTAAAATCTGTTAATTGAGATTTCGTTAATTTATTAAAAATAAAATTGCTTAATCTAGAAAGCAAACTTCCTAAAATTGATCCACCCAATCTAGCACCGCCTTTTGAGTATCTAGTGCCTGAAACAAAATCAAAATTTCTGATGAGAATTTCTTGATACATTGCTTCAATTGAAATTATTGGAAAAATTTCATCAACTGCTGTAATAAAAATTGTATCATATTTTGCAAAATCTATACCTGTTTGAATTGAGAATCTTACTCCTCTTTCATATTTATTTTTAATTATTTTAAACTCTTCTATTTCTTTCATGAGTTCTTGGCCTATTAATTTTGCATTATCCTTATCATCTTCATAAACTGCAATTATCTCATGTTCAATTTTCAATGTTGAGTTTAGTAAGCGTATCATTATTGGTAGGCTTTCCTTTTCATTGTGAATTGGTAAA
>CABXKF010000027.1 GCA_902512765.1 uncultured Pelagibacteraceae bacterium
CTTATGGCCTAAGTGATTTTGACTTTAATAATCTTCATTTTTTAACTAAATACTTTCTGATTTTTTTTATGATTATAGGTAGAGTTGAGCTCTTATCTTTACTTTTAATAGCTAAAAAATTTCTTTTTAAATACTAATTAAGTATTATATATGTATCAGTATTTATTTATTGCGCCCTTAGCTCAGCTGGATAGAGCATCGGTTTTCTAAACCGAGGGTCGCACGTTCGAGTCGTGCAGGGCGCACCATTATCAATATATATCCTCTTTACTTTTGCTCACACAACATATAGTTAATAGGGCTCTAAATTAATCAATTTACTTTGATCAACTTTAGATAATGATAAAAGATTAACCTAATTCAAATTTATTTTGAATTATTTGTTAACAAATAAAAATAACTAAAAGGAAGAATAATGTTTAAATACGTAAAACAATTAACTTCTTTAGTAGCAATGGTTGCTGTGTTGTTTACTTTTACAACTGAAACTTTCGCTGCTAAAAAATCTAAGACACTTAAAAACACTCAGAAGAAGGGTTTTGTAAGATGTGGAGTATCTCAAGGTCTACCAGGATTTTCTAATGCTGACGCTGCAGGAAATTGGACTGGTGTTGACGTTGATGTATGTAGAGCGGTAGCTGCTGCAGTACTAGGTGATGCGAACAAAGTTAAGTTCACACCATTAAGTGCTAAAGAAAGATTTACAGCTTTAACTTCTGGTGAGATTGATATCTTATCAAGAAACACAACTTGGACTCTTTCTAGAGATGCTGACATTGGACTAACTTTCGTTGGAGTAAACTTCTACGATGGTCAAGGTTTCATGGTTAGAAAAAACTCTGGAATTACTTCAACAAGCCAATTCAAAAATGGAATCTCAGCTTGTACTAACATTGGTACAACAACTGAGTTAAACATGAGAGACTTCTTTAACTCTAAAGGAATTTCTTATACTCCAGTTGCTTTTGAAAAAGCTGACGAAGTTGTAGCTGCTTATGATGCTGGTAGATGTGATACTTACACTACTGACAAATCAGGACTTGCTGCACAAAGAACTAAAATGTCAAACCCTGATGATCACATCGTATTACCTGAAACTATTTCAAAAGAGCCATTAGGCCCTGTTGTTAGACAAGGTGATGCAGTATGGGAAGATATCGTAAGATGGTCTTTAAATACTATGATCGAAGCTGAGGAGTACGGTGTTACTTCTGCTAATGCTGACATGATGAAAACTTCAGAAAACCCACAAATCAAAAGATTAGTTGGTGCTGAAGGTGAAATGGGTGCTGCATTCGGTTTAGATAACGAGTGGAACTTGAGAATTATCAAACAAGTTGGAAACTATGGTGAAAGTTATAAGAGAAATATAGCTGACACTGGTATCTTACCAGACAGAGGTCCAAATGAATTATGGACTAAAGGTGGTATTTTATACGTTCCACCATCAAGATAATTAAAAGTAATAAATTGATAAAAAGGGCTAGATTTATCTAGCCCTTTTTTTATACTATCCGATCAAATGAAATTTAAAAAAATCTTACCTCAATTTTTAACTCTATTATTTATAGTTTTAATCTTTGGTTTCTTCACAATGAATGCCCAAGAGAACATGGATACTCGAGGTATCGAGTTTGGTTTTGGTTTTTTATCAAAAGAAGCTTCATTTGATATTCAATTTTCGTTAATTGATTATGATGGCTCCATGTCATATGGACGTGCTTATCTAGTTGGACTATTAAATACATTGTTAGTTTCATTCATTGGTATTATTTTAAGTACTCTATTAGGTGCTGTGATTGGTGTTGCCAGATTATCACCTAACTATCTAATTAATAAAACAGCCAGTTTTTATGTTGAATTCTTTAGAAACATACCTTTGTTGTTACAGATCTTTTTTTGGTATTTTGCAGCTTTAAGAGCACTACCAATGCCAGAGGATGCTCCATTAATTTTTGGATCTTCTTTTATGACTATTAAGGGGCTATATACACCAGCTCCAATTTGGAACAATTTTGATGTATTTATGATTGCTTTGATTGTTGCAATGGTGGCAATTTATTCTTTCAATAAATTTGCAAAAAGAAAACAAGAAGAAGAGGGGAAACAGTATCCTAAATTTTTAATTTCACTAGGAATTTTTATTATTTTACCAGCATTAACTTTTATAATAGGTGGTGTTGATCTTTCTTGGAGCTTTCCAGTATTGAAACAACTAGCTCAAACTTCTTTCACGTATGAAGGTGGTATGGGAATACCTCCTGAACTTATAGCGCTGACATTGGCTTTAACTTTGTATACAGCAACTTTTATTGCCGAAAATGTAAGAGCTGGAATACAAGGTATAGGGAAAGGTCAAAAAGAAGCTGCTGCATCAATTGGTTTAACACCTGGCCAAGTTTTAAAATTAGTAATTTTACCTCAGGCATTAAGAATTATTATTCCACCTACTACAAATCAATATTTAAATTTAACAAAAAATTCATCTTTGGCTGCAGCTATTGCTTACCCAGATTTAGTATTAGTTTTTGCAGGTACTGCAATGATGCAAACAGGTAGGGCTATTGAAATTGTGGGAATTACAATGGCTACTTATTTAACAATCAGTTTAGTAATCTCACTATTTATGAACTGGTATAATAAAAGAATTGCGATACAGGAAAAATAGTAATGAGTAATATAAATTTTTTAAAACCCAATAGAAAAAATTTAAATTTATTTTTAATCTTAGGTTCTTTATTTTTTGCACTAGGGTTAATTGATTTTTGTTTAAATAATTTTTATGAGACTAATATCACTGGATTTTTACCTAGTTTTGTCAGTTTTTTTACCCCTCTAATCTTTGGAATGATTGGATTACATTTAGTAAGAATAGAATTTTCTGGAATTAAAATTCTAGACGATCTTAACAAAAATATTAACACTAGTAATTTTAATGCAGCTTTAAGCATAAGTATAATTATATTGATAATTTTTAGTGTTGCTCCATTACTCAATTGGTTTGTTCTTGATGCTACATTTGTTGGTGATAGCAAAGAAGCTTGTACGGGAGGTGGTGCATGTTGGGTTTATATTAAAACTTGGTTTAATAGATTTATGTATGGAATGTATCCTAATGCTGAGCAATGGAGAGTTAATGCAACATTCATTATTGTTTTAGGATTGATGGGAGCAGGATATTTTTTCCCATTAAAATATAAAAAATATTTAACTTTTTATTATGTTATCTTTTTACCAATAATCTCATTTCTTTTAATTTACTATTTAATTTCAGGTGGTGAATTTGGTTTAGAATGGGTAGAAACAGGTGCATGGGGCGGTTTATCCTTAACTTTTATTGTTTCTTTCTTTTCATTAATCTTCTGTTTCCCCATAGGGATGATGTTGGCACTTGGAAGAAGATCTAATTTAACAGTAGTTAAATACTCTTCACTTTCATTTATTGAGTTTTGGAGAGGTGTACCGTTAATTACAGTATTATTTATGTCTGCAGTTATGTTTCCAATGTTTTTACCAGATGGAACATATGTTGATAAATTAATTAGAGTTATTGTTGCTATTACATTATTTGAAGCTGCTTATACAGCTGAGGTTATTAGAGGTGGTTTACAAGCACTACCTAGAGGACAGTATGATGCAGCAAAATCCTTAGGCATGGGGTACTGGAGACTTCATTTATTAGTAATTTTACCACAAGCTCTTAAATTAGTAATACCTGGTATTGCTAATACTTTTTTAGCTTTAGTAAAAGATACTCCATTAATTTTTGTAGTAGGGTTATTGGAGTTAGTTGGAATGTTGAACTTAGCAAAAACAAATCCTAAATGGCTTGGGTTTTCGATGGAAGGTTACGTATTTGCTGGAATTATATTCTGGATTATTTGCTACAGTATGAGTAAATATAGTCAAAAATTAGAATTAAAATTTAAAACGGATAGATAAATAACTATGTCAGATTCAATTATACAAATTAAAGAAGTAAACAAATGGTATGGAGAATTTCAAGTACTTAAAGATATTAATCTTGAAGTTAAAGCCAAAGAAAAAATTGTTGTATGTGGACCATCTGGATCTGGTAAATCTACACTAATTAGATGTATCAATAGATTAGAAGAGCATCAAAAAGGCAACATTATAGTTGATGGGACTGAGATTTCTGAAGATACAAAAAATATAGAACAAGTTAGAGCAGAAGTTGGAATGGTTTTTCAGCAATTTAATTTATTTCCACATTTATCAATTTTGGATAATTGCACATTAGCTCCTATTTGGGTTAAGAAAATGCCTAAAAAAGAGGCAGAAGAATTGGCTTTAAAACATTTGGAGAGAGTTCAAATTTTAGATCAAGCTCAAAAATTCCCAGGACAACTTTCTGGTGGACAACAACAACGGGTAGCTATTGCTAGAGCGCTATGTATGGAACCCAAAATAATGTTATTTGATGAACCAACATCTGCATTAGATCCAGAAATGATTAAAGAAGTACTAGATGTAATGGTTGATTTAGCTAAACAAGGAATGACCATGATAGTTGTTACTCATGAAATGGGATTTGCTAAAGAAGTTGCTGATTGCATGATATTTATGGACGAAGGTAAGATAGTAGAGAAGGCTGACACAAATGAATTTTTTGCTAATCCGAAAAGCGATAGAACAAAGCTATTTTTAAGCCAAATTTTATAACTTTTAACTCTTTTAATATCAAAAATTTAGATAACTGTTTGATATTTTTATCTTAAAACAATAGTTTTTTTAAAATCTTAAGCTTGACAGGTTTTTTGTCACTCATCTTTTAATAAGAAAATAAATAAATTTATCTGTTGCATGAACCTCAATAAGTTTGTTCAATATGATTTTAAAATTTAATTAAGAGGGGTCTTAATGGAAGATAATTTCAACAAACACTTAGGTAATAAACTTAAGTTAAGAAGATTAGCTTTAGGATTAACACAAACTAAAGTTGCTAAAGCGATTAATGTTACATTTCAACAAATTCAAAAATATGAAAAAGGAACTAATGGAGTAAGCTCTATTAGATTACTTCAACTATCTAACTATTTAAAAGTTCCAATTAATTATTTTTTTGAAGATTTTTCTGAATATCTAATTAACTTAGAAAAATCTCAAGAAGGTCACATGAATGTTAACTATAATTTTTTAACAAAATTATATTCAGAACTTAGTGCTGATCAAAAATTAAAATTTAATAAATCTTTACAAATATCAGGAACAGTTATTTCTAAAGCAGTTTAATTTAAATTTAATTAAAGACCCCTTATCAAATTTTTAATCTGTATTTAAATCAATAATGAATCTAGTAATGAAAAATTTATCAATAATTATTCTTTTTATACTATTATTAAACGGAAATGCTTTTGCAAAAGTTAAATCAAAGGATATTACTTTTCCAGGTAAATATTACACTAAAGAAATTAAGACTTGCTCAGCAATTCCTAAAGATAAATCTTTTAGTAATAAATCAACCATTGATACTGTTAAAGGTGTAGTTGGTTTCGATTGGTCAGCTTACCATACAAAATATAGTAATTCTATTTTGGTAGAACACAAAGCAATCACGACACCTATAAAAGTTATGATTGCAGGAACTCACATTGCTATTGGTGATAAAAATCAAACTAACATTAACATAGCTAAAGATTTATTATTAGAAATAGCCAAGGCAAATACTTTATATAACAGCATAAGCTATAAAGAATTAAAAAAAAAAGGAAGATGTTGGAAAGATAATAACCCCAAAGCTCCTTGCTGGTACCATGAATATGAATTTGCAGGCCAATGGTTTGGTAACTATATGATTAGTGCAGTAATGCTTAAATCTGAATTGAATAAAGAGGAGTTTAAGATTGTGAATAGTTACATTAAAAAAATGTACAAAAAGTTCTTAAAACCAATTCAATTTAAAAAAAATGACAAAGGGTTTTATGCAATGGCTAACGGAGGATTATCAACATTGGTTTATGCTTCATGGACAGAAGATAAAAAACTTGCTGCCAAAGAAATTAATCACACATTTAAACAAATAGACAAACTATTTTATGATGATGGATACATAAATGATAACTCTTTCAGAGGCCTAAGAGGGCAATGGTACCATTCATATGGAGTAGATATTGCTCTAGGATACATTTATATAGCTGAATTATGGGGAGCTAATGTTCCAAAAAATATACAAGATAAAATATTTAATTCAGTCAAAATAGTCAATTTAGCAATTACAGATCCAGAAAAGTTTTTAGAAAGAAAAAACCCAAATGGTCTAGCAAGAAATAGAATTACAGATCCAAAAAAGGCAACACCTCACACACATCAAATGGCTATAGCTATAGATACATTAATGGAGATAGTAACAGGTATAAAATTAGAAAATGATCCTATATATTTACGAAAAAGAAAAATGCACACACCTGATGGAATAGATGATTTAATTGGTTTCAATCCTAATTGTATAATTAGATAAATTTTAAAATAATAAATTAGAAAATACTGATTTTGGCTCCTCGGGTAGGACTCGAACCTACGACCAATTGATTAACAGTCAACTGCTCTACCAACTGAGCTACCGAGGAATGTAAAAAACTCAACTTACTTTTTTTTATAGTTAAAACAAGATTTTTTTTGGAGGCAACGCCCGGAATCGAACCGGGATACAAGGATTTGCAATCCTCTGCGTAACCATTCCGCCACGTTGCCATCTTGTTTTGACTAATAGCTTCAGATGCCTTTTTATATTAAATATTTCTCATTAGTCTATTAAATAACGATCTAAATTGATTATTGTTAATTTAGATTAATAAATTATAAACTTTATACATTCATGAGTAACGATAAATATATACATTCTGATGTAGAGGATAAGATTTACTCTTATTGGGAAAAAAATGAATTATTCAAACCTAAAGATAATTCAAAAAAATTTTCAATAGTTATACCCCCACCAAATGTGACTGGAAGTCTTCATATGGGTCATGCTTTGAATAATTCTATTCAAGATTTGTTAGTTCGTTATCACAGAATGAATAATTATGAAACTTTATGGCAACCAGGTACAGATCATGCAGGTATTGCTACTCAAGCTTTAGTCGAAAGAAAACTTACTGCTGAAAAAATTGATAAAAATGAAATTGGTAGAGACAAATTTATTGAAAAAGTTTGGGAATGGAAAGAGCAATATGGTGACATCATTATTAACCAATTAAAAAAACTTGGATGTTCTTGTGACTGGTCTCGTAATGCTTTTACAATGGATGAAAACCTTTCAAAATCAGTAATAAAAGTATTCGTTGATCTATATAATAAAGATTTAATCTACAAAGATAAAAAACTTGTAAATTGGGATACTGTTTTAAAAACTGCGATTTCTGATCTTGAAGTTGATCAAAGAGAAGTAAATTCAAAAATTTATTATATTAGGTATCCTATTGATGGAACCGAAGAATTTATAACAATTGCAACAACAAGACCTGAAACAATGTTGGGAGATACTGCAATTGCAGTTAATCCAAAAGATGATCGCTTTAAATCTTTTGTCGGCAAAAAAGTTACAATACCAATTGTTGGAAGAAAGATTAATATTATAGAAGATGATTATGCAGATCCTGAACAGGGAACTGGTGCACTAAAAATTACACCTGCGCATGATTTTAATGACTACGATGTTGGACAAAGAAATAATCTTGAAATTATCAATATATTTACTGAAGCTGGTAAAATTAACGAAAATGCGCCTAAAGAATATATAGGATTAGACAGATTTGAAGCAAGAAAGAGAATTTTAAAAGAACTAAAAGATAAAGATTTTTTTGTTAAAGAAGAAAATATAAAAAATAAGGTTCCATATGGAGATAGATCTAATTCTATTATTGAACCTTTCTTAACAGAACAATGGTTTGCTGATGCAGAAAAATTATCTGTTAAAGCAAAAGAAGTTGTTAATTCAAAAAAGACTAATTTCTTTCCTGAAAATTGGTCTAAGACTTATTTTCAATGGATGAACAATATAGAGCCCTGGTGTATTTCAAGACAACTTTGGTGGGGCCATCAGATACCTGCTTGGTATGGTCCTGACAAAAAGATATTTGTTGCTGAAGATGAAGATGATGCAAAATTATTAGCAAAAAAACATTATAAAAAAGATGTTGATTTAATTCGAGATCCTGATGTCTTGGATACATGGTTTTCATCTGGTCTTTGGCCATTTGCAACATTGGGTTGGCCAGACAATATAAAGTATGTTGAAAAGTTTTATCCAACTTCAGTTTTGGTAACAGGTTTTGACATTATTTTTTTTTGGGTTGCTAGAATGATTATGTTTGGAACAGAATTTTTAAATAAAGAACCTTTTAAAGATATTTATGTTCATGCTTTAGTTAGAGATGAGAAGGGTCAAAAAATGTCAAAATCTAAAGGTAATGTTATTGATCCTTTAGATTTAATTGAAAAATATAGTGCCGATGCATTAAGATTTACTCTTCTTTCAATGGCATCTCCTGGTACTGATGTAAAACTTTCAGAAGACAGAGTTAAAGGATATAGAAATTTTTTGAATAAACTATGGAATGCTAATAATTTTTTAATCACAAATGAATGTGATTTTTCTGATATCGATAAAGTTCCAAATTTATCAGTTAATATCAATAAATGGATTTATGCAGAATTAATTGAAGCAAAATCTAAAATTGAGAAAAATTTAGAAGACTATAGATTTGACGAGGCAGCAAAAAATGCTTATCAATTTGCATGGCACTCTTATTGTGACTGGTATTTAGAATTATCGAAAACAATACTGTTTTCGGATAATGAAGAAGCTAAATCTGAGGTTAAAAAAGTTTCAAGTTATATATTCAAGCAAATCTTAATTTTGTTACATCCTTTTATTCCATTTGTTACAGAGGAGATATGGCTTAAAAATAAATTTGATAATTCAAGCAAAGATTTTTTAATGCTTGCTAATTGGCCTTCTGGTAAAATCAATAAAGACTCTAATACAGAGCAAGTTGAAAATATTATAAGTATAATATCTGAAATTAGATCCTTTAAGAATGAACTTAATGTAGGCCCAGGTTCATTTATAGACATGTCTATCAATAATATTAATGATATCCAAAAAAAATTTATTAATGACAATGAAATTATCCTTAAAAAATTGGGAAGAATAAATAATATCCTTAATGATGACTTAGATAAACCAGCAGCAACTATGGTTGTTGCAGGTGATTTATTTAAGATTTATTTTGATAAAGATGTTGATTTAAAATTAATTAAAGAAAATTTAACTAGTAAACAAAATAGAATTCAGGAAGAAATGAACAAGATATCGCAAAGACTAGAAAACAAAAGTTTTGTAGATAGAGCACCGAAAGAGATTGTTGATCAGGAAAAAACTAATTATAATAATTTAAAGAATGATATTGATAAAATATTAGTAACTATAAAGGGAATATAATGGCAAAATTTAATAAAAAGAAACTTCCAAGCAGACATACATCATTAGGCGCAGATAGAGCTCCTCACAGGTCTTTTTATTATGCAATGGGTGAAACAGAAAAAGATGTATCAAAACCTTTTGTAGGTGTTGTTTCAACTTGGAACGAAGCTGCTCCTTGTAATATTGCTCTTATGAGACAAGCTCAATCAGTTAAAAAAGGTGTTAGAGCTAATGGTGGTACTCCAAGGGAATTTTGCACAATTACAGTTACAGATGGAATTGCAATGGGTCATGAAGGAATGAAAGCTTCTTTAATATCTAGAGAGGTGATAGCAGACTCTGCTGAACTTACTGTAAGAGGCCATTGTTATGATGCATTAGTTGGTATTGCTGGATGTGATAAATCTTTACCAGCGCTAATGATGTCGATGGTTAGATTAAATGTACCAAGTGTATTTATTTATGGTGGATCAATTCTTCCAGGAAGATATAAGGGAAAAGACGTAACAGTTGTTGATGTATTTGAAGCTGTTGGAAAACATTCGTCTGGTCAAATGTCTTCAGCAGAACTTAGAAAATTAGAATTAGTTG
This sequence comes from uncultured Pelagibacteraceae bacterium, assembly GCA_902512765.1. GTDB lineage: Bacteria > Pseudomonadota > Alphaproteobacteria > Pelagibacterales > Pelagibacteraceae > Pelagibacter. The sequence goes on from CABXKF010000027.1 coordinate 10,037, forward strand.
CATGTCCAAGTGCTGGTGCCTGTGGTGGTCAATTTACAGCAAATACGATGGCATGTGTATCAGAAGCTATTGGTTTAGCCTTGCCATATTCTGCTGGAACGCCAGCTCCATATGAAGAAAGAGATAAGTACGCTAAAGAAAGTGGAAAAACAGTAATGAATCTTTTGGCAAAAAAAATTAAACCTAGAGATATTGTTACAAAAAAAGCTTTAGAAAATGCTGCTACTATAGTTGCTGCTACAGGTGGATCTACTAATGCAGCATTACATCTACCCGCAATTGCTAATGAAGCTGGAATAAAATTTGATTTAATGGATGTGGCTAAAATTTTCAAAAAAACACCTTATCTTGCTGATTTGAAACCTGGTGGTAAATATGTTGCAAAAGATATGTGGTTAGCAGGCGGTGTACCAATGTTGTTAAAGACACTTTATGATGGAGGTTTTATTCATGGTGATTGTATGACTGTTACCGGGAAAACAATGAAGGAAAATTTAAAAAATATTAAATTTAATCCTAAGCAAAAAGTTTTAAGAAAATATGATAATCCATTATCTCCAGATGGAGGAGTTGTTGGTTTAAAAGGAAATTTAGCTCCTGATGGTGGTATAGTAAAAATTGCTGGACTTAAGAAATTACAATTTACTGGTAAAGCAAGATGCTTTGATAATGAAGAAGCAGCTATGGACGCTGTCCAAAAACGTAAATATGAAGAAGGCGATGTAATTATAATCCGTTACGAAGGCCCTGTAGGAGGTCCAGGTATGAGAGAGATGCTATCAACAACAGGTGCAATTTATGGTCAGGGAATGGGTGAAAAAGTTGCTCTTATAACAGATGGAAGGTTCTCTGGAGCTACAAGAGGCTTTTGTGTGGGTCATGTAGGCCCTGAGGCGGCCCTAGGAGGCCCTATAGCTTTATTACGTAATGGAGATGTAATTGATATAGATGCTAAAAAAGGGACGATAAATGTAAGGCTTTCTAAAAAGAATTAACTTTAAGAAAAAGAAAATGGAAACCAAGAAAATCAGATTTTGGATCAGGCACACTTTGGAAATACGCACAAACAGTAGGACCAGCTTATTTGGGCGCACCAACTCATCCTGGAAAGAAAAAAGAAGTTAAGGATTATTCAGAAATTTAATGAAGATACGACCGGTCATTTTATGTGGAGGTGCTGGAACAAGACTTTGGCCAAATTCTAAAAAACATCAAGCAAAACAATTTATTGATTTTGGAAATTGGACTTTACTGGGTAAAACTTTAGAGCGAACTAAAGCACCTATTTATGACTCTCCAATTATAAGTACAAATAAAAAATACTTAAAAGAAGTAAAACAACATCTTAAAAAAAATAAGATTAAAAAATATAAGATAGTTTTAGAACCTGCAAAAAGAAATACGGCTCCAGCTATATTAAGTACTGCCTTAATTAAAGATATTCCAAATGATCAACCATTGATGTTTTTTACAGCTGATCATTTAATTGAAAAAATGAATGTGTTTAATAAAGCGATAAATAATAATAAATCAAATTTAACTAATCAAAATATCTTCATATTCGGTATTAAACCTACATCACCTTCAAGTGAATATGGATATTTTGTTACTAAAAAGATTAAAGGAAACATTAATAAAGTAACTAAATTTATTGAAAAACCCAAAATTTCTAAAGCTAAACAGGTAATAAAACAAAAAGGTTATTGGAATTCAGGAATGTTTTTCCTTAGAAAAGACTCAATAATTAATAACTTTCAAAAAAACCAACCAATTATTTATAGAAACTGTGTAAATGCGGTTAAAAAAGCAAAACTAAAATCTAATATTTATTATTTAAACAAAACTTCATTTACTAAAGCTACAGCTAAATCATTTGACTATGCAATTTTAGAAAAAACAAAGCAAATTAATGCTATCAAACTAGATATACCTTGGTCAGATCTTGGAAGTTGGAAAGAAATTTTAAAAATGTATGACAAAAAAAAGAATAAATACATCAAGAAGAAGAATATCTTTTATCGACCATGGGGCAGGTACACAAATTTATTTGAAGGTAAAGATTTTTTGATTAAAGAGTTATTTGTAAAACCAAAAGGTATTTTAAGTTTACAGAAACATCATCATAGAGCTGAACATTGGCTAGTTACTCAAGGAAATCCCAAGATAACATTGAACAAAAATAGTTTTGTAAAAAAACCAAATGATCACATCTTTATTCCACTAGAGGCAATTCATAGAATTCAAAATCCTGGAAAAAAACCAGTCAAAATATTTGAAGCTCAAGTTGGATCAATTCTTAAAGAGACAGATATAGTTAGATTTGAAGATATTTATGGAAGGGTTAAATAAACTTACCTTTGAGCTGAAATCTTTATTGGTAAGTCTTTTGTTACATCAAATCTTTCTTTTTTAGTCACATCATCAATTTGTTCTGATTTTTTTTTCAAACACCACTCTTCATATAGTCTGCAGAATGTGTAAATTGCATTATATCTATCGATCATTATCACAGTATTTAATTCACTTTTTATTAAAAATTTAACATCATATAATTCTTTAATGTTAACTTTACTCAATACTTCTCTTGAGTCTGGGTTATAATAACCAGATTTATCTTCACAAGGTGTTTCTAAAATTTCATCAATATATTCTTGAAAAATTTTTCCCTTAACAAACTTTTCATCATAATTATTTGAATTTATGGTTTCATATATTAATCTTCTCAATGGGGGTTGGTTTAGCTCTATCCACAAATTTAGAAGCTCAAAATATATCAATTCATATAATCTAATTTGAATTGGTTTACCTCTAACAATTTTAGACCATTCAATAAATCTTCTAATCTCAATATCTTTTCTAATATTTTTCATTTTATCTAATTAGAGCCATCAGCTTTTAATTTAGTGTGTCCACAATTTTTACACTCAAGAGTCGTAATTCTATCTGTTGGATTAAATCCAAACTCAATATTTATTGTTTTGTATCTGTGTAATCCAATAAAACACAGTAATTTTACCAATTTTAAAATCATAATTTTGACACTTTAAATTGTTAATTTTTAAAAATTGATCATCAGCCTAAAGCTGAATTAGCGCGGGACTTAAATAGATCATACCGTAGACGCAAAACTAAAGCAAAAAATAATTCAGTTTTTTTTCTTATTTACTTAAGAGCACCTTTATAAACCTTTTTTTAAAATCAATTTTTTTTTAAATTCTGATTGTTTTAATTTTATTTATGTTATGATTATTCAATATGAAGGAGTTTAAAGAACTCATCAAAAAACACAAAAAAATTGAATTAGCAATTAAGCATTTTACAAAATTAAGAATGAATGACAGAGCTTTTTCTTCTTGGGAAAAACTAAGAAAATTAAAAAAAGAAAAACTAAAATTAAAAGAGTTAGTTTCTAAATTCAAGAAATAATATCTTAAAAAAAAATACTAAAATTATACATTTCATGGTCGTATTAGATATTTCTAACACGACCATAATTAGATTTATTTAAAACCAATTATTTGGAATAATAATGTAGTGAATTGCTAAAACAATTCCTACAGACACACTTAATCCAAAGATC
>CABXKF010000028.1 GCA_902512765.1 uncultured Pelagibacteraceae bacterium
TTTAATCCAATTAAAATTCCTTCTATCATCCCATCACTCCTAACATTTGAAGAAATGGATCTCTTAAGTAAATGTCAAGCACACCGTGCAAAAGATACATAAATGCTGCAACAAATGGAAAAGAAAGCATAAACATTAACACCCATCTTCTCTCACCTAAAAAATAATAAGATGCCATTAGAAATAAAGAGGTAGTTAAAAAATACCCAACTTTTAGAATTAAAGCCCCATAAATTATTGCAATTAATACTAAGATAGCAGTTTTTTTGTACTCTAAAGTTTTATGCTCAACTTTAATTGTGTTTGGATCAGGTAAAATTACTTTAAGGCCTGAAAAAAATAATCCTGCATAACCTAAATAAATTGGAAATGTTCTGGCATTAAACGGTGCGTTTTCATCAAATGCAAAAACTTGAATTTGGTAAGCTGTATATAAATAAAATGCAGAAAAAATAAAAAAGAGCAGTGATATAATTTTTGTAGTATTTATATTCACTGCTCTAATTTTAAATAATCCAAAGGATTATATAACTCCTAATTTCTTCATAAGAGCTGTCATTTCTTCTGTTTGTTTTTCTAAGAAAGAAACAAACTTGTCACCTGGATTATAAATATTAACCCAAGCATTTCTTGCTCTAACAGTTTCCCATTCAGAAGTTTTTTGTACATCGCCTAGCATTTTAGCAATTGCATTTTTATCTGCACTGCTCATACCTGGAGGACCAAAAAATCCTCTCCAGTTAACGAATTGTACGTCATAACCTTGTTCTTTAAGAGTTGGCGCATCTGGAGCATCAGAAACTCTTGAAGGAGCAGTAATACCAATAATTCTTACTTGGTCTCTTGCACCCATCAATTCACCTAAACCTGTAGAAATAATTTGAGTCTCTCCAGATAAAAGTCCAGCTAACGCTTTTCCACCAGCATCATAAGGAATATAAGCTACATCATTTGGATTAGCACCAGCAGCTTGGAAAGCTAAAGCGCCAATTAAATGGTCCATACTTCCTCTTACTGATCCACCAGCCATTTTGACAGAGCTTGGATTCTTTTTGTATGCATCAACTACATCTTTAAAGTTTTTGTAAGGTGAGTTTTTTGCAACAGCGATTGCACCATAGTCACCTATTACACCAGCGATCGGTACAACATCTTTATAAGATAAAGTACCACTTCCACTCACGTAACCTTTGTGTCTAGTAATTGATCTTAAAACTAATGGTGTAGATTGAACTAAAACTGTATTTGCAGGTTTAGTATTAATCATGAAAGCTAATGCTTTACCACCACCACCACCTGACATATTTTCAAATGATGCACTTTTTAACATACCAGCTTTTGTTAAAGCTTCTCCAGTACCTCTAGCAGTTCCATCCCAACCACCTCCAGCACCACCACCGATTACGAAATGAATTTTATCAATCGCAATTGAACTAGTTGTAGTTGCTGAGAATAATAGGATTACTGAAAATAATACTGAAAATATTTTTTTTAAGTTTTTCATTATTTTTCCCTCTATTAGTTTTTTTTGTTACTTAATTAATATTTTAAAGAAATGTCTAATAACAATAATACTATTGTTCTATCTGACAGAACATGTTATTCTATTCAATAGAATTATTATGAAATCTAACAAAAATATTATTGGTGTTGATGCGGTAAACAAAGCTTTAGAAATTCTAAATTGCTTCACTGAAAAAAATGAAGCTTTAACTATAACCAAAATAGCTAATATTACCGGAGACCATAAAAGTAGAATTTCAAGAATATCTAAATCACTTGAAAATTTTGGATACATTAGAAAAATAAAAAGTGGTGAATTTAAAATTGGTCATACAATCCCAAGATTATTTGAAATTTATGAGAGCAGTTTTAATTTAAAAAATTCTATTAAAGCTGAATTAGATTTCATATCATCCAAAACAAAAGAGACGGCAAGTTTTTTTGTTAGGCAAAATGATGTAAGAGTATGTATCCAATCAAGTTCCCCCAATAAATCAATAAGACACCAAGAGGTTATCGGAGGTAAAAAACCTATAAACAAAGGTTCAAGTGGTCATGTCTTGTCAGCTTATAATAATTTAGAAATCAAAGATAAGGATGATGTTTTAAAAAATGGATATGCTATGACTTTTGGAGAAAGAGATTCAGAAATGGCATCTATCTCAGTTCCAATATTTAGAAAAAAAAATCAAATTCTTGGTGCATTAACTGTTGCAGGTCATATTTCTAATTTTAATAAAAAAAACTGTATTAGCTTTCTAAATGTTCTTAGATCCTCTAAAGTTAAGATTGAAAAGAATTTAATTCAAACTCAATAATGTTAAAACAAATCAATCAAATTTTCACAGTAAGATTTATTTCTGTTTTAATTATTTCTTTTCCTAGTGCAATTATTGCTGATTATTTTAATATTCCTCTAGCTTGGTTTTTGGGCCCAATGATTATCACATCAATTGCTGCATTATCAGGTTTAAAAATTATCATGCCTAAAATTGTGTTAAGCTTTATCTTGATAATCTTAGGTTTGCATATTGGAAATTACATTGATCAAAATTTATTTAATCAAATAAGTAATTGGATTTGGACTTCACTAATTATGCTAATCTATATAATAATTAGTATTTTAATTGTTGCTAAATACCTTCAAAAATTTGCAAGTTATGGTGAAAAAGCTTCAATATTTTCAGCAGCTCCCGGTGCATTAGGTCCGCTAATGATTTTAGCTGAAAATGAAAAAACAGATTTATCTCAAGTTGCAACTTCACACTTAATAAGATTGATAATCATAATAACTGTAATTCCATTTATTATAGTAAATAACACTGGCAACGATGTTTTATTAAATGATGACTTCAATTATTTAGGTCAAAATCACTTAAATTTAATTTTACTTATTTTTGCATCGTTATTTTTTATTTTTGTTTTTGATAAAATTAGAGTTCCAGCAGCTTTGCTCTCTGGTACATTATTTGCCAGTGGTTTGTTACAAATTACAGATATAGCATCATATAAATTACCAGATGAAACTATAAATTTTTGTCTACTAATCCTTGGTTCTTCGGTTGGGTGTAGATTTGCAGAAAAAACTGTTAAAGAGATAGCTAACAATTCACTTCATAGTATTGTTGCAACAACTATATTGGTGGCTTTGGGATTATTTGCAGCTTATGTGGCAACTTTTTTTGTTGATACAAATATTTTAACTTTAATATTATCTTTTAGTCCTGGTGGAATTTATGAGGTAGCAGTGATAGCAATTGCTTTTGATCTAGATCCAGACTTTGTCGCTTTTCATCATATAATAAGATTACTTTTTATACTTTTCACTGTTCCTATATTTTTAAGAGTATTAGAAAAAATTAAGAAATAACTTCAGATAATCTGTCAAAAACTTTTTCTGGTGAGAGTTTGGATAACTCTGGTGCTTGTATTGCTTTAAAGTTTTCCCTTTCAATGCTAACTTTAAAAGGAGTTGTGTGAGATCCAAACAATGCAATTCCTTTTGACCCTAAGTGGGCTGTCATATGAGCAGGTCCAGTATCATTAGCCACAACAAAAGAGCTATCTTTAATCAATGATGATAGCTGAGATATGTCTAAAGCTTTGCCATTATCTAAAACACAAACTGCATTAATACTTGATGCATCTTCAATTTCATCAGGTCCAGGGGCAATAACTACTTTAAATTTATTTTCAAATTTTTCATTAATTATAGAAATTAAATCATTATAGTAAGGCCATTTTTTAGAGGTTAAATGAGGGGAGCAAAAAGGAAAAAGCACAATATATTTTTCCAATTGATGGAAATTTTTTATTTGAGATATATCTGATGGACTCCATGAAAAGTCAGGGGTTAAAGTGTGACTAGTATTAATTCCAGAACTTTTTAATTGATGATCAAATCTAGATAAAACTGTGTCTTTATCGAAATCTTCTTTTGTAGTTCCTTCTGGTAATGTGGTTTCAGTAGACGACCATGTGTTTTTTGTAGCATTAGGAAATAATATTCTTTTATAAAAAGCTGTTCTGCTAGAGTTTTGTAGATCATAAACTTTGGTGAATTTATATTTCTTAATATTTCTCATCAATGAATATAAATAGATGAGATTATATTTTGGTAATCTCTTGTCCAATATAACGTTTGAGATATGTGGATTTTTTTTAAATAAATCAAAATATGCCTTTGTTGTTAATAAATGAACTTCATCATCTATATGATTTTCAGAAATATCTTGAATTGCCCCACAAGCTTGGGCTATATCACCCAAAGAACCATGTTTAATGATTAAAATATTAGACATATTAATAACAACTTAACATAGTATATTTTTTTATGAATAAAATTCTAGTTGAAGTATCAGTTGGTGAATTATTAGACAAAATTTCCATCCTGGAAATTAAAAAAGAAAAAATTAAAGATCCTGAAAAACTTAAATTTATATCTAACGAACATTCAATTCTAAAAGATCAGCTAGAAAAAAATGTCAAAACAGATGAAAAATTAGAAAAACTATTGCATGATTTAAAAGAAATAAATGCAAGGTTATGGGTTATAGAAGACGATAAAAGAGATTGTGAAAAAAATAAAGACTTTGGTGATAAATTTATAAGATTATCTAGAGATGTTCATTTTTTAAATGATGATCGAGCAAAAATTAAACTTGAGATCAATAATCATACTGGATCAATTATTAAAGAGATTAAAGAATATACTAGTTACTAAAAATTTTAGGAAACCAATCTTCACGCATTAAATCACCAGTTTTTAAATTAATTTCATCAAATGGTGGAGAGGTGGGCCCTCCTCTATCAATATACCTAACATCATCAGCAATAAATCTCATTGAAAATGCTCTTCGAGATTTAGAACTGTTATTTCCAGTTGAGCCATGTACTGTCTTAAAATTAAATAACACTGCGTCACCTAAATTAAGTTCTGGGATTAAAATATTTTTTTCAAATTTTTCTAATGGAGGTAAATCCATAAAAGAACTATCGTCTTGATACCAAGATCTATTATTAGACCATTTTGTAGGTCTAATTAACTTTTGCCATTTATGAGAACCTAAAATCAATTTAAGGTTATTGTCTTTATCAACTTCATCTAAAGGTATCCAAAAACTTCCTGTATCACTTCCATCAACACAATAATAAGGCATATCTTGATGCCAAGGTGTTTCTTTATGTGTGCCAGGGTCCTTAATGAAAATATGTTCATGAAAAATTTGAGATGATTTAGAATTTGTTGCTTCAGTAACAATCTGAGCTCCTGGTGAATTAAAAATACAATCTTTAAACTCTTTTATTCTTTCCCAATTACAATAATCTTCAAAAAATCTACCACTGTTATCATCTACATTCTCTCGTCCATGTTTACTTGGGTTATCTAAAACTTTTTGAAATCCTTTTCTTAATGGTTCAATCCACTCTTTAAAAATGTCTTTTACAATTATAACTCCAAGATTTTGGTAATCTTCAATCTGTTTTTTTGAAAGATACATTTAAAATTTTACTGGAAACTATATTTTTTTTCTAAATACTTTATCAAATTATGAATCAAAAAAGTCATAAATAAATAAATCCCACCTGCTACAATAAATACCTCTATAGGTTTAAAAGTTGTTGAAATTATATATTTTGCAACTCCTGTTAAATCCATTAAGGTTACGGTGCTTGCTAACGATGTCCCTTTCATCATTAATATTATCTCATTCCCATAAGCAGGTAATGATTGTCTGATAGCAATTGGAATTTGAATTTTATAAAAAATAATTTTACTTGATATACCTAAACTTTTTCCAGCCTCAATAATACCTGGTTTAATAGTCTGAAATGCTGATCTTAAAATTTCAGATGTATAAGCGCCCGTATTTAATGCAAAAGCAATAATTGCACACCAATATGGTTCTTTCAAAATTACCCATAAAAATGTTGATCTTAAATACTCAATTTGGCCTAGGCCAAAATAAATAATAAAAATTTGAACCAGTAAAGGAGTTCCTCTAAATACATAAGAATACCCGTATGCAAATTGATTGATAAAAATATTCTTACTCATTCTTAAGATTGCAAAAAATAGACCTAGAAACATTCCAACTATCAAAGATACAGATAATAATTTCAGTGTAATTAAAGTAGCACTAAGTAGTTTAGGTAAACTAGTGATCATTAAATCAAAATCCACTAATACCCCCTGCTATACTTTGCTTCTAATCTATTGATTAGTTTCATGCTCAAATAAGTTAATAATAAATACAAAACTGCAGCGAAAGAATAAAAAAATAATGGATCTCTAGTAGATCCTGCTGCAATATAAGATTGTCTCATAATTTCAACTAGTCCTGTGACTGAAATAAGAGAGGTATCCTTTAAAGTAATTTGCCAAACATTACTTAAATTTGGAATGGCTAGTCTTAACATTTGAGGTAATATTATTTTATAGAACTGCGCAAATTTACCTACACCCAATACTTTAGCAGCTTCAAACTGACCCTTGTCTATTGATTGAATAGCACCTCTAAATACTTCGGTTGAGTATGCACCTGAAATTATACCAATTGCCATCGAGCCCGTAATAAATGCATTAATTTCTATGTATTCAAAATAACCAAAGATAGATGCCACATACATAATCGCTCCACTGCCTCCAAAGAAGAATAGATAAATTACTAGAAGTTCTGGAACACCGCGGATAACAGTGGTGTAAAAATTTCCTATTAGATTTAAAGATTTATATTTAGATAACTTTAGTGGAGTAAAAATTAACGCAAAAATAAAACCAATTAACATTGCTGTAACAGAGACAGCTATAGTCATTAAGGTTGCGTAAAATAATTCATCACCCCAACCAGTTTTGCCAAATGCGAGAAGTTCCATATAGATTGGCGACTATATATTATAGTCGCCAAATCTGAAATTAATTACATAGAAGCATCGAAACCAAAGTGCTTAATAGCAAGTCTGCTAATAATTCCTTGTTTTCTCGCTTTATCAATTGCTTTGTTGAAGTCTTTTAGAAGTTTAGCGTCTCTTTTTCCAATCGCATCATCTCCACCTTGTCTAACACCAACACCAACACCATTACCAAATGCACCACCTGAAAAAGTTGGTCCAACTAATACAACTGGTTTTCCTGATTTGTCAGCATAGTCTGTAAATGCAACAGCTGCAGCTAATGCAACATCGCATCTTCCAGATGTTAAATCTAGATTTACTTCATCTTGAGTTTTGTAAGTTCTAACATTAACACTTCCTACATCACCTGACTCTAAAAAGTTTTGGTGAATAGTTCCTGTTTGAGTACAAACAGTTTTTCCAGCAAGTGCACCTGTTAAAGTTTTAAGTGCTTTTTTAACAGCAGATCCACCTAAAGTTAAATTAACACCTTCAGGAGTGTCTACACCTTCTAGACTAGAACCTTTCATAACTGCAAGCGAAGCTACTTCATCAGCATAACCTTGTGAAAAAGTGATTGTTTTTTGTCTTTCAGCAGTAATTGACATACCTGCCATAATTGCATCGAACTTTCTCATCAATAAGGCTGGAATCATTCCATCCCAGTCTTGTTCAACGATAGTACACTCATGTTTCATGATTGCACAAAGTTCGTTTGCTAACTCAACCTCAAAACCAATAAGATTGCCTGATGCATCTTTAGAGTTCCATGGTGGGTAAGCACCTTCAGTTCCAATTTTTATCTTGTCAGCGTAAACATTTCCGATAACTAATAAAGAAGCAAGAACTGTTAAAATAGTTTTTTTGAATATATTCATTATTTTCTCCTTTAATTTGGAGGAAGTATTTCACAATTTTAAAAATTAAAAAAGAAAAATTAATGGTTTATTGATGAAGAGAAGTTCCAAGAACAATCAAAACTAGGTATATAAACTCTAGATAATTTAGTATTTCCAAAATGATGGTTAAATACATTTAGCCAATTATCAACTTGTTTAGGTTTTTTATCTTGACTGCCCACCTGAGCAGTAATCACACCTTTTGGTTTTAATATTCTGATCATTGAGTCCATATTTTTAGCAGCAAGATCTATGCAAAATTGATCATCGTTAAGATCAACAAAAATATGATCGTAGGTATCATCCTCAACCGATGTTATACTTTTAAATGCATCACCCCACACACATTTCACTGAATTTTTTTCTGTAGCTTTGTTACCTATATCTCCAAGATGTTTGTTACAAACATCTACAACTTCTGGATCAAGCTCAAACCAATCTATAAAATTAAAATTTTTAGAAATGCACTCTCTTGCAACACCGCCATCACCACCTCCAATGATTGCTGCTCTTTCGTTGTCTTTATTTAAATGAAGACCAGCACCAACAAAAGTTGAGCTGTATAAATGCTCATCAGTTGCAGCGACTTGTATTTCTCCATCAATAAATAATGACTTACCAAATTGTTCTAATTCTAAAATTTCAATATGTTGACCAACCTTTGATTTAAAATCTTCAAGAACATCATTAACTACATATGATTTTTGTAATCCCGGTGAACTATAAATGTCATGATAAAGAGATTTTGTATCTCTATTAAATTCTTTTTTAACAATTCTTTTATGAGCAAATTCTTTTTTTATTATATCAATTGCAACTGATGGGCTAACTTTTCCACAAGTAAAAAAATCAAAACTAATTATTCCTTTTTCAGGAAATGTATGAAAACTAATATGGCTTTCTGCTAATAATGCTAAAATTGTAAAACCTTGAGGCTCAAATTTATATTTAGAAATATTAAGAATTGTAACATCAGCTGCTTTTGCAATGTCATTAATAACTTTTTCAAACAAAGAAGGATCATATTCTTTGGTAGTTCCAATAATGTCTAGAGTTATATGCTCTCCAACTTTAGTCATTAATTATCCTCTCTTATAGTTTTTTGCTTTGGATAATACTTTTTTCATTTCTTTTATCGAAAGGATTTTAGGCCTACCCAATTTTAAGCTCGTTATATACTGAAGTGATATATTTTCAACCTCTTCAGCTAGCTCAAAAGCTTTCGGTAAATTTTCTTCGAATGCAATCTGACCGTGATTGCTGATTAAGCAAGCTTTTCTGCCCTTTAAAGCTTTTAAAATATTTTTTGATAATTCTCTTGTCCCATAAGTTGCATATTTTGCACATTTAATATCGTGACCTCCTGCCATAGCTACCATGTAATGAAAAGAAGGAATGCTTTTCTTATGAGTAGCAACAGCTGTTGCATTGGTTGAATGAGCGTGAACTACAGCTTTAGCCTCTTTTTTATTTAGATAAATATCTTGATGGAATTTCCATTCTGAAGAAGGAATTCCTTTTTTTTTGTCAAAATTTCCTTTAAGTGAAACAAAAACTATATCTTTACCTTTTAATGATGAATACTTTTTTCCAGAGGGAGTGATTAAGAAACCATCATTGTATCTTACTGATATATTGCCAGATCTAAGAGCAGATAGCTTTCTGCTGTTAAGCATTTTAGAATATTTGATTATTTCAGCCTTAATTTTCTTCATTAAAAAAAACTTGATTTTAACTTAATTTAAGATCAGACTACATAAAGAAAAAAATGACTGATACAATTAAATATTTTCTTGAAGAAAGTAAAATGCCAAAGACTTGGTATAATATAGCTGCAGATCTTCCAAAACCCTTGGATCCAGTTTTACATCCTGGCACTTTAAAACCAATAGGACCAGATGATTTAGCACCGTTATTTCCAATGGCTCTAATCGGGCAAGAAGTTTCTCAAGAAAGAGAAATTGAAATTCCTGAGCCGGTAAGAGATATTTATAAACAATGGAGACCTTCTCCACTTTACAGAGCAAGAAGATTAGAAAAACATTTAGATACTCCTGCAAGAATCTATTACAAATATGAAGGAGTAAGCCCGTCAGGAAGTCACAAACCAAATACAGCAGTTGCACAAGCTTTTTACAATAAAGAAGAAGGTACAAAAAAAATAACTACTGAAACAGGTGCAGGACAGTGGGGAACCTCACTTGCTTTTGCATGTAAGTTATTTGGAATAGAGTTAGATGTTTATATGGTTAAAGTAAGTTTTGAGCAAAAACCATATAGAAAATTAGTAATGCAAACATATGGAGCGAGATGTGTTGCAAGTCCATCAGAAGAAACTGATAGTGGAAAAGCTATATTAGCAAAATTTCCAGATAGCTCTGGTAGTTTAGGAATAGCTATTTCAGAGGCTGTTGAAATGGCAGCAAAAAATCCTGATACAAAATATGCACTTGGCAGTGTGTTAAATCATGTGTTGATGCATCAAACTATCGTTGGAAATGAAACATTACTTCAAATGGAAATGGCTGATGACTATCCTGATATTTTAGTTGGATGTACGGGTGGTGGTAGCAACTTTGCAGGATTAGTTTTTCCATTTATAGGTAAAAATTTTAGAGAAGGAACAAAAACAAGAATAATTGCATGTGAACCAAAATCATGTCCATCACTTACAAAAGGTAAATTTGTTTATGACTTTGGTGATACAGGAAGATTAACACCACTAATGAAAACACATACTTTAGGATCACAGTTCATTCCACCAGCAACACACTCTGGAGGATTAAGATACCACGCTATGGCACCAATGGTTAGCCATCTTAAAGAACTTAATGCAATAGAAGCAAAAGCATATGGTCAAAAAGAATGTTTTGAAGCAGGTGTTAACTTTGCAAGAACAGAAGGAATAGTTCCTGCTCCTGAAGCTACTCATGCAGTCAAAGGTGCAATTGATGCGGCATTAGAGTGCAAAAAGAATGGTCAGTCTAAATCAATACTATTTAATCTTTGTGGGCATGGTCACTTTGATATGAAGGCTTACGGTGATTTCTTCGAAGGAAACTTAGCTGAAGATAAATTTGACCAAGCAAGTGTTGATAAAGCTTTAGAAGAATTGCCAAAAATTGCTTAATTTAAAAAATTGAGTCTCATAAAACCATTTAGCGGAATAAGACCAAAAAAAAAGTTTGCAAAAGAAGTTACTTCTCCAAACGTTAGTTATATTGATAATTATAAACCAAATAAAAAATTAAACTTTCTCAATTTATTAAATACTTCCAAAATCAATAAATCAAAAAAAATTCTTAAAAGTCTTAAAGATAAAGGCATTATTCAGCAAGATATATCAAATCATTTCTATTTATATAGAATTACATACAATAAGAAGAAGTTACTTGGAATAGTTGGAAAAATAAATTTAGATAATTATGATGACAAAAAAATATTAGGTCATGAAGAAACTTTTATTGAAAGAATTAAAAAAAGAAAAGAGCAATTGTTAAAATTCAATAGTCAAATAAGCCCTATTTACACTACATACAAGAGTACTCCAAATTCGTTAAAAAAATTAAAGAATATTTTTAGATTTAAATCAGATTATAATTTTAAATCCAAAGATAAGTGTAGGCATGAACTTTGGGTTGTTAATAAATTAAATAAAGTAAGATTGCTTAAAGATTATCTAAAAAATATAAAAAAGATATATATATGTGATGGACATCATCGAATTCAAGCAATGTTAAAAAGTAAAAAAAAAATTGCTCCTATGATAATTGCTTTTCCAGATAACCAAGTAAATATATTGGATTATAATAGAGTTGTAAAAACCAACCTAAAATTTGAGAAAATTAAGGAAATAATTTCAAAACACTTTTCTTTAAAAATATCTAAAATGAATAAGAAACTTAAAAATAACCAAATTGAAATGTATGCAAATAAAAAATGGTATACAATTAAGCCTTTAAAACAATCAAAAGAATTAGATGTAACAATATTAAGAAAATTAATATTAGATAAAATCCTAAAAAATAAAAAAAATATTAATTTCGTATCAGGATTTAAAGGTAAAAAAGCCTTGGAAAATTTTGTAAATTCTAAAAAGTATAATTTAGCATTTAGGTTATATCCCACAAATATTTCACAAGTTTTATCCTTTGCAAAAAAGAAAAAATATATGCCACAAAAGTCTACGTGGTTTCACCCAAAACCACTTGATGGATTAATTTCTTCCAGAATTATTTCTTAAATAATTCTTTTAGACCATTAGATGATGCTTCGGAAATACCTTTTTCTGTTATCAAACCTGTTACATACTTTGCTGGAGTAACATCAAAGGCAAGATTCATTGCTTTACTTTTTTTAGGGTAAATTAAAACTTTTTTGATCTCATTATTTTCATCCACTCCCTCAACATGAGATAACTCTTCTGAATTTCTTTCTTCAATTGGGATATTTTTACCTTCTTTAATTTCCCAATCGATAGTTGAGCTTGGTAATGCTACGTAAAAAGGCACATTATTATCATGAGCTGCTAATGCTTTTAGATAAGTCCCAATTTTATTACAAACATCTCCATTAGATAAAGTTCTATCAGTCCCCACAATACACATATCCACATCACCTCTTTGCATTAAAATTCCACCTGTATTGTCAGCAATTATAGTATTTGGTATTTCCTCCTCATTTAATTCATAAGAAGTTAAATTTGCACCTTGGTTTCTTGGTCTAGTTTCGTCTACCCATACATGAACTGGAATGCCTTTTTTATGTGCATGATATATGGGAGAAGTAGCTGTTCCCCAATTAATAGTTGCTAACCAACCA
>CABXKF010000029.1 GCA_902512765.1 uncultured Pelagibacteraceae bacterium
TAACTATAATTTTATCAGAAGTTAAACAAATGGAGAGTCATGGGACAAAAAGTTAATCCTGTAGGTTTTAGATTAGGCATCAACAGAGGTTGGGACTCTGTTTGGTTTGCTAAAAAGAAAGATTTTGGGAATTATTTAATAGAAGATTTTAAAATCAGAGATTATATCAAAAAAAATGTAGTTAATTCTGGTGTATCCAAAGTGATGATAGAAAGAACATCTAATAAATGCTATGTTACTATCTACACCTCAAGACCTGGATTTGTTATTGGAAAAAAAGGTAGTGATATTGATAAAATTAAAAATAATTTATCTAAATTTACAACTAATGAAGTTGCACTTAACATTAAAGAAGTAAAAAAACCTGAAACTAATGCATATTTGGTCGCTGAGAATATTGCTCAACAATTAGTAAAAAGAATTTCATATAGAAGAGCCATGAAAAGATCTATGCAATCATGTATTAGATTAGGAGCAAGAGGAATTAAAGTTTCTATAAGTGGAAGACTTGGTGGAAACGAAATAGCAAGAACAGAGTGGTTAAGAGAAGGCAGTATACCTTCACATACTTTAAGAGCTGATATAGATTATGCTGAAGCAGAAGCTTTAACAACATATGGTATTATAGGAATTAAAGTTTGGATCTATAAAGGTGAAGTTTTTGCAAGAGAGTTCAGTCAAGAAACTAATAAAGCAGCACCAAAAGAGGTTAAAGAATAATGCTTCAACCAGTTAGAACTAGATGGAGAAAAGCTCACAAGGGAAGAATCCATGGAACAGCAACTAGAGCAAGTTCTATTAATTATGGCGCGTTTGCTCTGAAAGCTTTGCAACCAGAAAGAATTACAGGAAAACAAATTGAAGCTGCTAGAGTAGCTTTAACTAGACATATGAAAAGGCAAGGAAGAGTTTGGACTAGAGTGTTTCCAAATATCCCCGTATCAAAAAAACCGATTGAAGTAAGAATGGGTAAAGGTAAAGGAAATCCTGAATTTTTTGCGTGTAGAGTTAAACCTGGAAGAATATTGTTTGAAGTTGATGGTGTTTCTGAACAGATAGCTAAAGAAGCTCTTTACAAAGCTTCAGCTAAATTGCCAATAAAAACTAAGACTATTAAGAGGTTTGCTTAATATGAAAAAACAAGAAATTAAAAAATTGTCAAAGGACGAAATGATAAAAAATATAGATAAATTAAAAAAAGATCTTTTTAATTTTAGATTTCAAAAAATGAATTCACAAGTAACAAACCCTGCAAAAATTAGCGAAACAAGAAAAACGATTGCAAGATTAAAAACTATATTAAAAGGAAAAATTAATGCCTAAAAAAATATTAACTGGAGTAGTTATAAGTGATAAGCCAAATAAAACTATAACCGTAATGGTTGAAAGAAAATATTCTCATCCAGTACTTAAGAAAGTAATTAAAGTTAGAAAAAATTATAATGCTCATGATGAAAATAATACATTTAAAACTGGTGATAAAGTTTCAATTATTGAGAGCAAACCGTTTTCAAAAAATAAAAAATTCCAAGTAATGGAGAATACAAAATAATGATTGGTGTACAAACAGAATTACAGGTAGCAGATAATACAGGTGCTAAAAGAATAGAATGTATAAAGGTGCTTGGTGGATCTAAACGAAGATATGCAAGCATCGGTGACACTATTGTGATTGCTGTAAAAGAAGCAATACCAAAAGGTAAAGTTAAGAAAGGTACAGTCCATAAGGCTGTGGTAGTGAGAGTAAAAAAGGGAATTCATAGAAACGATGGTTCAAAAGTTAAGTTTGATAACAATGCTGCAGTTTTAGTTGATGATAAAGGTGAACCAGTGGGAACAAGAATTTTTGGTCCTGTAACAAGAGAATTAAGAAGCAGAGGGCAGATGAAAATAATTTCACTAGCACCGGAGGTTTTATAAAGATGATCAAAAAAGGCTTAAAGGTAAGAGTTTTAACTGGAAAAGATAAGAAAAAAGAAGGTGAAGTTATTGAAATCGATAGACCTAATAATAGAGCCAAAGTTAAAGAAATTAATATGGTTAAAAAGCACGTAAAAACTACTAAAGAGAAAAAAGGTGGAATTGTATCGAAAGAAAGCTTTATACATTTATCTAACCTTAAACTAATTGATGAAAAAGTTACAAAAAAAGCAGAGGCTAAAAAATAATGACACCAAGATTAAAAGAAATTTACAGTAAAGAAATTCAGCCAGCTTTAAAAGACAGCTTAGCTCTTAAAAATATTTTTATGGTTCCTAAAATAGAAAAAATAGTTTTAAATATGGGGCTTGGACTTGATGGAGCTGATGCAAAAATTTTAAAAGCAGCAGAAGAAGATATGGGAAAAATTACTGGTCAAAAACCTGTGATTACAAAATTTAAAAAATCAGTTGCTAATTTTAAAACAAGAAAAGGTTCTAATGCTGGTTTGAAAGTAACATTAAGAAAAAATAAAATGTATGAGTTTATTGATAGATTGGTAAACATTGCACTACCAAGAATTAAAGACTTTAGAGGGTTATCTCCAAAAGGATTTGATAAATTTGGAAACTATACATTTGGTGTTAAAGAGCACATTATATTTCCTGAAGTAAGTTTTGATAGAGCTGACAAAGTTAGAGGTCTTGATATTGTAGTTGTAATAAAAGCTTTAAATAAAGAACATGCTTTTGCTTTATTAGAAAAAATGAATTTTCCATTTATTAAAAAAGGAGACAATTAAACATGGCTAAAGTAAGCGCTGTAAACAAAAACGATAAAAGAATTAAACTTTCTGATAGACTTTATAAAAAAAGACAAAGTCTTAAAAAAATTATTATGGACAAAAAGTTACCATTGGAAGAAAGATTTAAAGCACAGCAAAAATTGTCACAGATGCCCAGAAACTCGGCAAAGATAAGGGTTATGAATAGATGCAAAATTACAGGAAGACCACATGGGGTTTATAGAAAATTAAAAATATCAAGAATAGCTTTAAGGGACTTAGGTTTAGCTGGATTAATTCCAGGAATGACTAAGTCAAGCTGGTAGAAAGGAAAATTATGAGCTTAAGTGATCCAATTGGAGATATGATAGCAAGAGTAAAAAATGCTCAAGCTAGAAACCACAAAAAAGTAGAATTGCCATCTTCAAATTTTAAAACAAAAATCGCAGACATCCTTAAGAACGAAGGGTTTATTAAAGATTTTAAAATAGCTGCCGAAGATAATAAACCAACATTATCTTTGGAACTTAAATATTACTCTGGAAACCCTGTTATCAGTGCTTTTGAACGTGTATCAAAACCTGGTAGAAGAATTTTTTCTAGTGCTGAAAGTCTACCAAAGGTAAATAATGGACTGGGAATTGCTATTATCTCTACACCCAAAGGTGTAATGACAGATATAGATGCAAGAAAACAACGTGTTGGTGGCGAAATAATTTGTAAGGTATTTTAATGTCTAAAATTGGTAAAATAAGTATTTCTATTCCTGAAAAAGTTAAAGTAGTTTTAGCAGGGAATATAATAAATATTGAAGGCCCTTTAGGAAAAAAGTCAATCGATATTGATTTAGAAATGTTTAATCTTGACATTAAAGAAGGAAAAGAAATTTCAATAAAACCGAAAAAAATTGACCAAGATTCAAAAAGACTTTGGGGAATGAATAGAAGCTTGATTAATAATGCGGTAATTGGATCAAGCACAGGATATGAAAAAACTCTTGAATTGGTTGGTGTTGGTTATAGAGCTGCTTTAAAAGGAAAACAGTTAAACCTTCAGCTTGGTTATAGTCATGATATTAATTATGATATTCCTGAGGGGATTAAAATTGAAGTTGAAAAACAAACAACTTTAAAAATTTCAGGTTCAGATAAACAACAAGTTGGCTCAGTAGCTTCAAAGATTAAAACTTACAGAAAAATTGAACCATACAAAGGTAAGGGTATCCGTGAAAAAGGTCAGTATGTTCTTAAAAAAGAGGGAAAGAAAAAATAATGAAACTAAATACTACCATTAGAAAAAGATTTAGAGTTAGTAACAAAGTCAAAAAAGTTGCTTCTAAAGATAGATTTAGATTATGTATTTCTAGATCAGCAAAAAACATTTCCGCACAGATAATTGATGATATTAATAAAGTTACTTTATTATCAGCTTCATCAGTTGAAAAAGATATTAAATCAGGTGAAAAAGTAAATAAAACTGAATTGTCAAAAATAGTTGCTACTAAGTTAGCCAAGAAAGCTCAAGAAAAGAAAATTACAAAAATATACTTTGATAGAGGAATATATAGATATCATGGTAGAGTAAAAAAATTTGCTGAAACCTTACGTGAAAATGGAATGGAATTTTAATTATGGATAATTTTAAAGACAAAAAAGCTGACGATATTTTAGAAAAATTAGTTCACATCAACCGTATTACAAAAGTTGTAAAAGGTGGAAGAAGATTTGGTTTTTCAGCATTGGTAGTTGTTGGAAATCAAGCAGGTAAAATTGGGATTGCTCACGCAAAAGCAAAACAAGTTCCAGATGCAATCAAAAAAGCTAATGAAGTAGCAAGAAGAAAATTGATACATATTCCTCTAAGAGAAGGAAGAACAATACACCACGATGTAAAAGCAAAAGATGGTTCTGGAAGAATCGTGCTTAGAGCTGCATCAAAAGGTACTGGAATTATTGCAGGTGGACCAGTAAGAGCTGTTTGTGAAGTGCTAGGTGTAAAAGATATTGTTGCAAAATCAATGGGAACTTCAAATGCACATAATGTTATTAGAGCTACGATGAAAGCTTTATTAAAACAAAATTCACCAAAACAAATTTCAGCTATTAGAAATAAAAAAATTTCAGAAATAGTTGAGAAAAGAGGATAATGATAACTTTAAACACTAAAGATAAGATTAATAAATCTAAAATGAGAGTTGGTAGAGGTATTGGATCAGGTAAAGGTAAAACCTCCGGTAGAGGTGTCAAGGGTCAAAAATCTAGATCTGGTGTTGCCATTAAAGCTTTTGAAGGTGGTCAAATGCCTTTATATCGAAGATTGCCAAAAAGAGGTTTTAATCCAATTTCAAGAGTTAATATAGCAATTATGAATCTTGAAAAGATTCAGTCATTTATTAATGAAAAAACGATTAATCCCAGTGACACTATAAATATGGAATTGCTTAAAAAATTAAGATTAATCAACAAAAATTCTCAAAAGTTAAAAATACTTGGTACTGGAGAAATTAAAGACAAAGTAAATATAGAAGCAGACTTAGCATCAAAATCAGCAATAGAAAAACTAGAAAAAATTAGTGGATCTATTCAATTGAAAAAATAATAAATTTCAATGAGCGCATCGTCATCAACAAACGATTTAAGAAACAGAATATTATTTACGATATTTATTCTTGCAGTTTACAGATTTGGTACATTTGTTCCTTTGCCAGGTATTGATCCAGAACAGCTTAAGATTATGATGGATGGTAACCAAAAAGGTCTACTTGGAATGTTCAATGTATTTGCTGGTGGTGCTGTAAGTAGAATGGCTATATTTGCATTAGGTATAATGCCATATATTTCATCATCAATTATAGTTCAGTTATTGACTGGTGTTTCTGATTATTTCAAAAATTTAAAAGCTCAAGGTGAAATTGGAAGAGCAAAAATCACACAGATAACAAGGTATGGAACAGTAGTATTAGCTACAGTTCAAGGTTATGGTCTATCTGTTGGTTTAGAGTCTTCAGCTGACCTAGTAATAAATCCTGGTGCCTTTTTTAAAATAACAACTGTTACAACTATTGTAGCTGGAACAATGTTCTTAATGTGGTTAGGTGAACAAATTACTCAAAGAGGTATAGGTAATGGTATATCTTTGATAATATTTGCAGGGATTGTTGCTGAAATTCCAAGAGCTTTAGTTACAACTTTTGAACTTGGAAGAACAGGTGCGGTTTCAACATTTATGATTTTAGCTATTTTTGTTTTATTAATACTAACTATATTATTTATAGTATTTATGGAGAGAGCTTTAAGGAAGATATTAATAAATTATCCTAAAAGACAAATGGGTAATAAAATGTATGGAGGTGAGTCTTCACATTTACCATTAAAAATTAATCAAGCAGGAGTAATACCTGCAATATTTGCTTCTGCATTATTACTACTACCAGTAACATTTTCAAATTTTTCTTTTTCAAATAATGAAACATTTTTAAACATAAGTTCATATTTTACACAAGGTCAGCCCCTTTATATGATGCTTTACGCATCAGGAATAATATTTTTTACATTTTTCTACACATCAATTACTTTTAATCCAACAGAAACTGCAGACAATCTAAGAAAATATGGTGGTTTTGTTCCAGGTATTAGGCCAGGAGAAAGTACAGCATTGTATATTGAAAATATTTTAACAAAATTAACAACTATAGGTGCACTATATTTAACATTAGTTTGTTTGATGCCAGAATTTTTAATTGCTAATTATCCAATTCCTTTTTATTTGGGGGGTACTTCAATTTTGATTGTTGTTGTTGTAGCTATAGATACAGTAACTCAAATACAAACCAGATTAATGAGTTCTCAATATGAGCAATTAATCAAAAAAACTAAATTTGGTAAGTAAGTGAATATTATTTTATTTGGGCCTCCTGGCGCAGGTAAAGGCACACAAGCTCAATTAATTGTTAAAAAGCATAACTATTTTCAGCTATCAACTGGAGATCTGTTAAGGAATGAAACGAAAAAAAATACAGATCTTGGTAAAAAAATAGAAGCAGTTATTTCAAAAGGTAATTTTGCGTCAGATGAAATTGTAAATAAACTTCTTAAAAATGCTATTTTAAACCTTAAGTTTAGAGATCGTATTATATTTGATGGTTACCCAAGAAGCATTGATCAAGCAAAAAATCTTGATTTAATTTTAAAAGAATTCAACCAAAAAATAGATTTGATAATTTCATTAGTTGTACCTCGTGAAATTATAGAAAAAAGGATAATTGGTCGAGTAACTTGTGACAAATGTAATTTAACTCTCAATGAATTTTTCAACAAAGAAGATATTAATTTACACCCTTGTGGAAAGGAATTCTTTGTAAAAAGAAAAGACGACAATCTAGAAACAATCATGTCTAGATATGATATTTATACAAAAACAACCGAGCCAGTTCTTCGCTTTCTATCGAAAAATTCAAATCTTCAAGAGATTGATGGAACACTCGAAATAGAGGAAATTACTGCTAAAATTGACACTTTTATCGATGTTTAAGACGTTGACTTTGATTAATCTTATTATATAAAAGGCACAAATTATCACAAAAATTATGGCTCGTATCGCAGGTATCAACATCCCACAAAACAAACTTGTACACA
The DNA here is from genome assembly GCA_902512765.1 of uncultured Pelagibacteraceae bacterium. Taxonomy (GTDB): domain Bacteria; phylum Pseudomonadota; class Alphaproteobacteria; order Pelagibacterales; family Pelagibacteraceae; genus Pelagibacter. Next base: position 7,339 of record CABXKF010000029.1, read on the forward strand.
TAGGTTTAACTTATATTTATGGGATTGGTGATAAATTTTCTAATCAGATTTGTAGTTCACTTGAAATACCAAGGGCTAAAAGAATTAATGAATTGACTGATGATGAAATCTTAAAAATTAGAGAATATATTGATGCTAATTTTAAAGTCGAAGGTGATCTAAGAAGAGATTATTCACTTACTATAAAAAGATTAATTGATTTAGCTTGCTACAGAGGAACAAGACATAGAAAAAAATTACCTGTAAGAGGACAGAGAACAAGATGTAATGCAAGAACAAGAAAAGGTAAAGCTATCGCTATCGCAGGAAAAAAATTAACTCCAACTAAAAAATAATTATGGCTAAAGTTGATAAAGTTGAAAATAAAGATCAGAAGGTAGAAAAATCTTCAAAAAAAAGTAACAAAAGTTCTTACTCAAAAAAGAAAAAAATTAAAAAAAATATTTTAAATGGAATTGCTTACGTGCAATCCACTTTTAATAACACAATTATTTCAATCGCAGATACTAACGGGAATGTAATTTCTTGGGCTTCTGCTGGCCAAAAAGGTTTTAAAGGATCTAGAAAATCCACTCCTTATGCTGCACAAATTGCTGCTGATGCTGCTGCCTCTAAAGCATTAGAGTATGGAATGAAAACTTTATCTGTTGAAGTTAAAGGCCCTGGGTCTGGACGTGAAACAGCATTAAGAGCATTACAAGCAAGAGGTTTTAAAATTTTATCAATTAAAGATACAACACCCATGCCTCATAATGGAACTAGACCACCAAAAAAAAGGAGAGTTTAATGGAAGTCGAAAATGTAAATGTAAAAAATTGGAAATCATTAATTAAACCATCTAAATTAGATGTCCAAATTAGTGATGATTTAACTCATGCAAAAATTATTGCAGAGCCTCTGGAAAAAGGTTACGGCTTAACTTTAGGAAATTCTTTAAGAAGGATTTTACTTTCATCAATAAGAGGTGCGGCAGTTACTTCAATTCAAATAGATGGTGTTTTACATGAATTTACATCTATTAAGGGTGTAAGAGAAGATGTTACAGATATAGTTTTAAACGTAAAATCTTTAGCCTTGAAATGTAATTCAGAAGGAACAAAAAAACTTATATTAGATGCTAAAGGACCTGGTGAAATAAAAGCCTCAGATATTGCACAAGTTGCTGACGTAGAAATTTTAAATCCTGAGCTAGTAATATGTAATCTTGATGAAAATACAAATTTTCATATGGAAATGAATGTAAGCACTGGAAAAGGATATGTGCCTGCTGATTTAAATAAACCAGAAGAGCCACCATTAGGACTTATAGCTATTGACTCACTTTACAGTCCTGTAAAAAAAGTTTCTTATTCAATAAGTACTGCTAGAGAAGGTAAGGCATTGGATTATGACAAACTTACTATGGATGTTGAGACTAATGGATCGATTTCTGCAGAAGATGCTGTGGCTTATTCAGCAAGAATTTTTCAAGACCAGCTAAAAATGTTTGTTAATTTTGATGAACCAGTTGAAGCACCAGTGAAGGAAGTATCAACTGAACCTGAATTTAATAAAAATTTATTAAGAAAAGTTGATGAACTTGAGCTTTCAGTACGATCAATGAATTGTCTAAAAAATGATAATATAATTTATATCGGGGATTTAGTTCAAAAATCTGAAGGTGAAATGCTTAGAACACCTAATTTTGGTAGAAAGTCTTTAAATGAAATTAAAGAAGTTTTAACAGGGATGTCATTATATTTAGGAATGGAAATTCCAAATTGGCCACCAGATAATATAGCAGAAATGTCTAAAAAGTTAGAGGAAGCCATCTAATGAGACACGGGATGGCAAATAAGAAGTTAAATAGAACTTCTGAACATAGAAAAGCTCTTTTAAAGAATATGTTAAATTCTTTGATAAAGTATGAGCAAATTAAAACTACCTTGCCAAAAGCTAAATTTTTAAAACCTCAAGCAGACAAAATTATAACATTAGGAAAAAAAGAAACTTTGCAAACAACAAAAATGTTAGTTTCTCAACTTCAAGATATCAAATCTGCTAATAAAGTTAAAAAAACTCTTTCTAAAAGGTATGAAAAAAGAAATGGTGGATATACTAGAATTATTAAAGCCGGATTTAGATATGGTGACAATGCACCAATGGCTATTATAGAATTCGTTGATAGAGACGTTGAGGCTAGAAGAGTTGACAAAAAGAAAAAAGATACTTCCAAAGAAACACTAAAAGCTGACGAAAAGAACCAAGCGACAGCATAAATTCTAAATCATGAAAAAGTCATTTACCGTTGATTCAACGAGTAATGATATGCGTATTGATCGTTGGATAAGATTTAAAATTGGCAAAATTCCACAAGGCTTAATCGAAAAATATTTAAGATCTGGAAAAATTAAGATCAATAAAAAAAAGATTAAAAGTTCTGCTAAAGTTAAAATAGATGATGTTGTGGATATTTTTAATATAGATTTTAAAGAAACTATAGTTCAAAAAAAAATTAAATTTGAACCATCAAAAGATGTTATAAAATCTAATGAAGATCAAATTATTGATAACAATGAAAATTTTATAGTATTAAATAAAAGTTCAGGTATCTCTGTTCAAGGTGGAACTAAATCGAAAAAGAACTTAGTAGATATTTTTGCCAAAAGTGAAATTTTTCAAGGAACCAAACCATATTCTGTCCATAGGTTAGATAAAGACACGTCTGGTGTTTTTATAATGGCTAAAACGAGAGAGTCTGCGCAACTATTAACTTCTTTGTTTAGATTGCGAAAAGTTCATAAGACATATTTAGCTATATGCCATGGAGAATTAAATAAAGATTCTGGAGAGTGGAATGATGATCTTATCCGATATGATGGAGAAAAAAAAATTATAGAAAAAGCAAAAACAATTTATAAAGTTTTAGATAAAAACTCAGAAGCTAGCCTAGTTGAATTAAAACCTATCACTGGGCGAAAACATCAACTTAGAAAACAGCTATATGCAGTAGGACAACCTATTTTTGGTGATACAAAATATAAATTATCTAATTCATACAAAGGTATTAACAAAAATTTAATGCTACATTCATATCAAATAAGATTTATAGCTAACGATATTAAACATACTTACACAGCCTTATTGCCAGATTATTTTAGAAAACTACTAAAAACAAAAAGACTTAGATTTGAAGATTTAAAATAAAATTTTTAATTAATATATTTTCAAGATTAGAATAATCTTGATCATTAATTTTTTTTAAATTTGTTACTCCCTTGTCTGATATCCCACATGGAATTATTTTTTCATATTGATCTAGATTATTATTAATATTTATTGCAAATCCATGATAAGCAATCCACTTTTTTACTCTTACACCAATTGCTGCAACTTTATTTATTACTTGTTTTTTTCTATGCCAAATTCCAATATTATCTTTATCTGAAAATGTATCTATTTTGTAATTCTTTAGAGTTTCAATAATTGTTTTTTCAATACAAGTAATAAACTTTCTAATGTCTTTTTTTTTTCTTAAATCTAAAACAAAATAACAAATTAATTGACCAGGTGCGTGACAAGTAATTTTACCACCACGATTAGTTTTTATTAGGTTTATAGAATTGTCTAAAATTTCGTTTTCTTTATAGCTTGTGCCTGCTGTAAATATTTCATTATGTTCCAAAGTCCAAATAAGTTCTTTATCTTTATTTTTGTGTAAATCTTCCAATCTTTTTTCTAGCAAGTTTATTGCTTCAAAATAATTTATTGGTTTTATTGACTTTTTGATCTCTATATTCATTTATAATTTGTATTATCTTAATTATCTATTAATAGTCCAACCTAAATTATAGGTAGATTTATGACTTTAGTTAAAAAAATAAAAGATAAAAAAGTAAATTTTGAATTTAATAAAGAATATATAAAAGTTGTAACGTCTAAAATTGCAAATAATGATGCTCTTTTCATTACCAATTCTTTTAAAGAAATGCACCCAGCAGATGCTGCTGATATTATTGAGCATTTAAATCAATCAGATAGAGAGAGTTTAATAAAACTTAATAATTTTAACATTGATCCTGAGGTGTTTGTAGAACTTAATGAGTCTATTCAAACAGAGATTATTACTTATCTTTCATATGATTCAATAGTTTCAATTTTAACTAATCTTGAGTCTGATGATGCAATATCAATTTTAGAAAATGTACCTGAGGAAGAAAAAAATACTATTCTTAGCTCACTGCCACCTAAAGATCGTTTTGCTCTTTTAGAGAGCTTAAGTTACCCAGAAGATACGGCTGCAAGAATAATGCAACGTGAATTTACAGCTATACCAAGTAATTGGTCTGTAGGTCAAACGATTGACTATTTAAGAGAAAATAAAGATCTCCCTGAGGAATTTTTAGAAATTTTCATTATTAACGAGGAGTTTAAACCAATTGGAACAGTTCCTTCATCTCGTGTATTAACCACATCAAGAGATACCAAAATGCTTTCAATCATGTCTG
>CABXKF010000030.1 GCA_902512765.1 uncultured Pelagibacteraceae bacterium
ATTATTTCAGGTGATCCAGAAAAAATAAAAAAAATCTATGATACCTGGGTATTTTCAAGAGACACAACTTCTGCAAATCCTAATTGGCAATTAGTAAATACACTAACATAATTGACAGATAATATTTCAAAAAAAGATAAAAAAGATTGGGATGACTTTATTTATGGTAATGAAAAATTACCCAACAAAGATATAAAATTAAATAAAAAAAAATCTTTAAAAACAAGGTCCATAGATTTGCACGGGTATACTCTTGAGCAAGCTAATAAGACTATTAAAGTCTTTATAAAAGAATCGTACCAAGAAAAAATAAATAAATTAATAGTAGTGACTGGCAAAGGTCTTCATTCTCAAAATGAAAAAGATCCTTATGTCTCTAAAGATTTAAGTATTTTAAAATATTCAGTGCCTGAATTTATATCCAATAGTAAAAGTTTAATGGGTATTATTTATGAAATTAAAGATGCAAAAATAGAAGATGGTGGAAGTGGAGCATTCTACATATATTTGAAAAAAAATATCAAAAAATGATCATATGGTTAGCCTCATATCCAAAAAGTGGAAACACTCTTTTGCGATCTATTTTGTCATCATATTTTTATTCGAAAGAAGGTGAATTTTCTTTTGAAAATCTAAATTATATTTCCCAATTTCCACTAACAAATCAATTCATGTCGCTAGGTATTAATATTGATAATGATGAAGAGGTTTTTAAAAATTTTATAAATGTTCAAAAATATCTTAATCAAGAAAAAGGAAAAGTAAAATTTTATAAAACTCATAGTGCTTTATGTAAAATGCATGGGTCAAATTTTACAGATTTAAAGAATACCCTGGGAGTAATTTATATTGTGCGTGACCCAAGAAATTTAGTTACTTCTTTAGCCCACCATAATGATTTAACTATAGACGAAGCAGCCAGTACAATGATTGATAATTCAAAATATTTAGTTAAGTCTGTCAAAAATTGTAGAGTTTTTCTGGGATCATGGAGCTCTAATTATAACTCTTGGAAAAATCTTCAAATTAAAAACAAATATTTGTTAATTAAATACGAAGATTTAATAAATAGAAAAAAGACCACTTTGCTTAAAATATTTAAGTTTCTAGAAAAACTAGGAATGAAATATCAATTTGATATTGTAAAACTAAACAAAGCTATAAAGTCGACTGATTTTAAAAAAGTAAAAAATTTAGAACAAAAAGAAACTTTTTACGAGGGTGTTTTAGATGTTAAAACAGGAAAAAGAAAAACATTTTTTAATTTAGGGCCAAGCAATGATTGGAGAAAGTTGCTAGATGATAAAACTAAAATTAAGTTAGAAAAAGCCTTCGAGAAAGAAATGATCGAACTTGGGTATTTGTAATTTTATTAAAGAATAAATTTTGAAAGATCTGTATCTTTTACTAAATTATCTAAATTTTTATTAATATATTCTTTGTTAATTATTATTTTTTCGCCAGATCTATCACTTGCGGTAAAGCTAATCTCATCTAAGATTTTCTCAATAATTGTATGCAATCTTCTAGCACCAATATTTTCGACTGTTGTATTCACTTCAGAGGCAATATTTGCTATTGTATCAATACCATCATCAGAAAATTCAAGTTCTACATTTTCTGTTTTTAAAAGAGCCACGTATTGTTTAATCAAACTAAAATCTGGTTCTCTTAAAATTCTCTTAAAATCATCACTAGTCAACGCTTCTAGCTCAACTCTAATAGGCAGTCTTCCTTGAAGCTCTGGTAGTAAATCGGATGGTTTAGCAAGTTGAAACGCTCCAGATGCAATAAATAAAATATGATCTGTTTTAATAGGACCATGCTTTGTGTTGACTGTTGTACCCTCAATTAAAGGTAATAAGTCCCTTTGAACACCTTCACGAGAAACATCTCCCCCAACTCTATCAGTTCTCGCAGAAATTTTATCTATTTCATCTAAAAATACTATTCCATTATTTTCAGTAGACATTTTTGCAGCTTTGATGATTTTATCTTGTTCAATTAACTTATCAGACTCGTCATTAATTAAAATTTCATGAGATTCTTTTACTGACATTTTTTTCTTTATTTCTTTATTTCCCATGGATTTTCCAAGCATTTCACCAATGTTAATCATACCAACATTTGCTCCAGGCATTCCAGGGATTTCAAATGAAGTATTATTTGATCCTGAATCATTGACGGCTATTTCTATTTCATTGTCATCAAGGTCACCATTTCGAAGTCTTTTCCTAAAACTTTCTCTTGTTGCAAGGCTTGCTTTTTTACCAACCAATGCATCCAATACTTTTTCTTCTGCTAATTTTTGAGCTTGAGCATGAACCTCTTTTCTCATCTTTATTTTTTCCATGCCAATAGCGATTTCAATTAAATCTCTTACTATTTGTTCGACATCTCTTCCAACATAACCAACTTCCGTAAATCTTGTAGCTTCTACTTTAACAAATGGTGCCTCAGCAAGTTTTGATAGTCTTCTAGAAATTTCTGTTTTACCAACTCCTGTTGGTCCGATCATCAAAATATTTTTTGGTAAAACTTCATTTTTCATTTCACCTTTAAGTGCTTGTCTTCGCCATCTATTTCTTAATGCAATAGCAACAGCTTTTTTAGCTTTATTCTGTCCAACTACAAACCTATCAAGCTCTGACACAATTTCTCTTGGTGACAATGAGCTTACTAGAGAACTTTTTTCTTTAGTATTTTTATCCTTGGGAACTAAAGGAGTTACATTAGAATTTTCCATTATATTTTTAAAACCTTAATATTATCATTTGTAAAAACACAAATCTCCGAAGCAACTTTTATAGCTTTTTTTGCAATTTCCTCAGCACTTTTATCTGTTTCCATTAAAACTTTTCCTGCAGCTAAAGCATAATTTCCACCAGAGCCAATCCCAATTACATCTCCTTCTGGCTCTAAAACATCTCCAGTACCAGAAATTATATAACTGTTATCTTTGTCACCAATTGCCATCAACGCTTCTAATCTTCTTAAATATTTATCTGTTCGCCAATCTTTAGCTAGTTCAACAGCAGCTCTTGATAAATTTCCTGCATGTTTTTCAATTTTAGCCTCCAATCTTTCAAACAATGTAAGTGCATCTGCTGTTGATCCTGCAAATCCTGCAACTACATCTCTTTTTTCAATTTTTCTAATCTTTGAAGCAGTACTTTTTACCACAGTGTTTCCCATGCTTACTTGGCCATCCCCAGCAACCACCACTTCATTATTCTTTCTTACTAGTACAATTGTTGTCATGGAGGATAAATGGTAATTATTTTTGATACTTCAAGTGTTGATACTAATATTGATATAGTAAGATTATATATGTATACCTCTAAAATATATGGCTAGAAAAGGAAAAGTATCTCGAAAAACTAAAGAAACAAGCATTAGTGTTGAAGTTAATATTGATGGAAAAGGTCAATATAAGATTGATACTGGAATTGGTTTTTTGGATCATATGCTTGAACAATTATCGAAACATTCGCTTATTGATTTAAAGGTGAAAGCAAAAGGGGATACTCACATAGATCTTCACCACACAACTGAAGACACAGGCATTGCAATTGGAGAAGCTTTAAAAAAAGCTGCAAAAAAATTTATAGGCATAAAAAGATATGCACATAGAGTTATTCCAATGGATGAAACGTTAACAAGAGTTGCAATTGATGTTTCAAATAGACCTTATTTAATTTGGAAAGTAAAACTCAAAGTAGAAAAGCTTGGTGAGATGGATACAGAACTATTCAAAGAGTGGTTTCAAGCATTTTCCCAATCTGCTGGTATTACAATGCATGTTGAAAATATTTATGGAGACAATAGTCATCACATTATTGAGTCTTGCTATAAAGCTTTAGCAAGATCATTAAGAGAAGCTTTAGAGATGGATCCTAGAAGCAAGAAGAGTATTCCATCTACTAAAGGGTCATTATAAGTTTAATGAATGTCACAATTGTTGATTATAATTCTGGCAATATAAGTTCGGTAATAAATTCCTTTAACGAAGTTGCTAAAGATAAAGTTAATATTGAAGTAACATCAGATTTAAATAAGATAAAATATAGTGATAAAATTGTTTTGCCAGGACAGGGTTCGTTTAAAAGCTGCATAGATTCTTTGAATAATATAAATGGTTTGGTCGATACTCTTAACGAGTTTGTTATTATCAATAAAAAACCTCTACTTGGAATCTGCGTTGGTTTACAAATGTTTGCAGATATTGGTTATGAGGAAACAGAAACTAAAGGCTTAGCTTGGATATCAGGCAAAGTGTCAAAAATAAATAATCAAAATGGTAAATTTAAACTTCCTCACATAGGCTGGAATGAAATAAACATTGTTAAAGATAGTAAAATTTTTGAAGGCATAGAAAATAACTCTCACATGTATTTTGTTCATAGTTATGAGCTTATACCAGAAGATAAAAATGTCATTTCAGCAACAACAGACTATTCATCAAGCGTTGTTTGTTCTGTTGAAAAAGAAAATATCTTTGGAGCTCAATTTCATCCTGAAAAAAGTGATAAGCTTGGTTTACAAATGATTAAAAATTTTATTAATTTATAATCACTTTAATATATTATTTATATTAAATGATACAGTTCTTTGCAAAATTACCAATCTTAAGAAGATTGATACCTTCAATTGGAACTAAAGTTTTAAAATTATTTAAAAAGAATAGAGGTTATTTTAAAATAGGAGAGATAAATTTTTATCTAGATTTTCTAGATCCTATAGACAGGCAGATTATAATTCATAAAAAATATGAAAGTGATCAAGTTTTGTTTATTGAAAAACAAATGGAGAAAATCTCATTTGATTATTTTTTAGATGTAGGGGCAAACTCTGGTTATTATTCATTTTATTTTGCTAATAAATTTAAAAATTTAAAAGTCATAGCTTTTGAACCTAATTTTGATGCTTTTAATAAATTTAAAAAAACTCTTTATAAAAGCACATTTAAAAATATTGAGGTTTTTAATTTTGGATTATCAGATAAAAAAAAAAAAGTGAGAATGTACTCAATGATTACTCACGATTATACTCATTCAAACTCAACAATATCTAAAAATTTAGATGATACAGACATTGGTAATTATAAAATTTTTGAAGCTTCTTTAACGTTAGGAGACAATCTATTTAATTTTTTTAAAAAGAAATTAGCATTAAAAATAGATGTTGAAGGGCATGAAATTCATACTTTAAAAGGACTAATTAAATGTCTGCTGAATAATAAATGTTTAATTTTGATTGAAATTAGCAATGAAAAATTTAGTGAAGTTAATGATTTTTTGACTAAAAATAGTTTTAAACAAATATTTAAATCAAAATACAGATTAGATTATGTTTACACAAACTTTTAAATTTTATAAAAAGTAGCAGATTTTATATGAAGATATTCCCAGCAATAGACATCAAAGATAAGAAATGTGTAAGGTTGGTAAAAGGAAATTTTGACAATAAAACAGAATATCAAATGTCACCAATTGAGCAGGCTGGTAAATATAGAGATCATGGTTTTAAAAATTTGCACATTGTCGATTTAGACGGAGCTTTAACTGGTAAAACAGTTAATTTAGAAATTATTCAAGAAATAGTAAGTAAATTTGATCTTAAAATAGAAATAGGAGGGGGTGTTAGGAATTTTGAAAGCATTCAAAAGTATTTAGATGTTGGTGTTGAGAAAGTGATCTTAGGAAGTGCAGCTATAAAAAATAAATACTTTTTAAGAGAAGCATGTACCAAATTTCCAAATAAAATTGCTTTGGGATTAGATGCAAAAGATGGATATTTATCAGTATCTGGCTGGAAGGAAAATTCCAATCAATTAACTTTGGATTATTTAAAAGAAGTTAGTGATTTTGGTGCAAGTAGATTAATTTATACAGATATTAATAGAGATGGAATGAAGCAAAGTCCTAATTTTGAGGAGACGGCAAAGGTTGCGGATATTTCGAAATGCCCTGTAATAATTTCGGGTGGAGTTTCCTCAATTCAGGATATTAAAAAAGCAAAGGAATTAAATAATGTAAATATCGAAGGTATTATAGTTGGCAAAGCTATTTATGATGGTGATATAAAATTAGAGGAATTAGTGAAAGAATTAGATGCTTAAAAACAGAATTATACCCTGTTTAGACGTTAAAAATGGTCGTGTTGTAAAAGGTATTAACTTTGTAGATCTAAAAGATGCTGGAGACCCAGTTGAGCAAGCTAAAATTTATTCTGATGGTGGAGCTGATGAAATTTGTTTTTTAGACATTACTGCTTCAAACGAAAATAGAGATACTATTTATGATGTGGTAAAGAGAACCTCTAAGAAATGTTTTGTTCCCTTAACAGTTGGGGGTGGCATTAGAAATGTTGATGATATTAATAAACTACTTAACTGTGGTGCAGATAAAGTATCAATAAATACTGCTGCTGTTCAAAATTCAAAAGTAGTTACAGATAGTTCTATAAAATTTGGTTCACAATGTATTGTTGTTGCAATTGATGCAAAAAAAAATGCTGACAAATGGGAAATTTTTACTCATGGAGGAAGAAATAATACTGGTATAGATGCAATAGAATTTGCTAAGAAAATGGAAGAAAGTGGTGCGGGAGAACTATTAGTAACATCAATGGATAGAGATGGTACCCAAGTAGGCTATGATATTGAATTAATGTTTAAAATATCATCTAGAGTAAATATTCCTGTTATTGCATCGGGTGGAGTTGGTAACCTCGATCACTTAGTAGATGGAATTAAATTAGGAAAAGCAAGTGCTGTTTTGGCTGCATCTATATTTCATTATGGAAAACATTCTGTAAAAGAGGCTAAGGAATATCTGGATTCAAAAGGAATACCTGTTAGAATTTAGTATGCTTAATACATTAGAAAACTTAATAAAACTTGTAAGGGAAAGAAAATTAGTACCTGTAGAAGGGTCTTACACAAATAAGTTGCTTACTGATAAGTCTTTAAGTAAAGCAAAAGTTTTGGAAGAAGTTGATGAATTAATAGAAGCTGTAGAAGAAAATACAAATAAAATACATGAAGCAGCAGATGTATTTTATCACCTGTTGATATATTTAGAGGCTAATGATGTAAAAGTTGAAGAAGTGATGCAAGAATTAGAAAAAAGAAAAAAATGAGTTATGATGACAGTAATATTTTTGCAAAAATTTTAAGGGGAGAAATACCCTGTAACAAAATATACGAAGATGATTTTATTTTATCCTTTCATGATATAAACCCTCAAAAAAAAATTCACGTTTTAGTAATTCCAAAAGGTAAATACTTAGATTTAGATGATTTTAGTGTTAATGCTTCATCAGAAGAGATGGTTGGATTATTTAAGGGAATAAATATAGTTGCTAAAAAACTAGGTATTTCAACAGAAGCAGGCAAAGGTTACAGAATATTAACTAATATAAGTGATGATGGTGGTCAAGAGGTTCCACACTTACACTTTCATTTATTTGGGGGTGAAAAAGTTGGAAAAATGGTTGAGTGACAGAAGAAGTCCAAAGAAATTATTTACAAATAAATTCAATTCAAGATCTGAACGAAGTTATTAAACCTTCTGAAGATTATTCTATAAATTTATTAGAGCCAACAAATTTCCAATTAAATAAATTTTTTTATAAAAATGTTGGTAGAAAACACAAATGGATTGACCGATTAGTTTGGACAGAAACTCAATGGATAGATTATGTTTCTAACAGAAAAGTTGAAACATATATCTTTAAACATAAAGATAATCTTGCAGGGTTCTTTGAATTGATATTTCACGTCGAAAAACAAGAAGTAGAAATAGCTTACTTTGGAATATTAGAGGAATTTCAAAATAAAAAGCTAGGTTCATATTTATTATCACAAGCAATAAAAAAATCTTTCAAAAAAAATATTAATAGAGTTTGGGTTCATACATGCTCCCTAGATCATAAAAATGCTTTAAATAATTATATTGCTAGAGGAATGAAAATATTTAAATCTGAAACTATAAGAATTTAGTTTTGCACAGGTATTATAAACAAACTTTCATCAACTTTTTGATTTGTTTGAATAGAAGATAGATAAGTAATATTAATATTTTGATAAATATCTTTAGTTTGCCAACCAATTAGATTAAACGTTTTATTATCAAAAAAAACATTTAACTCATTGTCATTTTCTACTATTGCAAAATTTATATAAGCCTTATCTAATATCTCTTCTTTTAAATTATATATTTTTTTGATTAAAAATTTTTTATCCAATATTAAGTTCAGTGGTGTTTTGTTCATGGGGTATCTATAAAAGCTAGTTCTGGTTTTGATTACTAGTGATTTACCATTAGAAACCATGATTTTTTTGTTATTAAGATATTCACAATAAATTTTTTTTGGATATTGAATTGTACAATTTCCATTCTCTATTTTTCCATTAATATTTTGCTCAAACTTAAAATTTAAATTCTTAGTATTTTGCAAATTTTCTATTATTTTGTCTTTATTACTTGCATGAGCGTTTGTGAATAAAATTAAAAAAATTAAGGTAAAGAAGTATCTTAACATTAAAGCACATCTCTTTTCCCAACATGATTTGCTTTACTTACAATTCCATCAGCTTCCATCATATCAATAATTCTTGCTGCTCGATTATATCCAATTTGAAGTTTTCTTTGTAAAAAAGAAGTTGATGCTTTTCCCTCAGATCTAATTATTTCTAAAGCAGACTGGTAAAGTTCATCCTTGTCACCTTGAGTTTGACTATCTCCAATTTCTTTCTCGTCTGCAAAATTTAAAATTTCATCTATGTAGTCAGGTTCTGCTTGAGTTCTTAAAGAATTATTTATTTTTTCAATTTCATTATCAGAAACAAATGGTGCATGTATTCTCACTATTCTATTTGCGGAAGACATATAAAGCATATCTCCTTTACCTAGCAGTTGTTCAGCACCTTGTTCTCCAAGAATAGTTCTACTGTCTATTTTTGATGTAACTTGAAAAGATATTCTCGTAGGGAAATTTGCTTTAATTGTACCAGTAATGACGTCTACACTCGGTCTTTGAGTAGCCATTATTATATGAATTCCTGCGGCTCGAGCCATCTGAGATAATTTTTGAATGTAATTTTCAATTTCTTTACCAGCAACCAACATTAAATCTGACATTTCATCAACCACAACAACGATATAAGGCATGGGAAGTTTATGCTTGGTATTATATCCATCGATATTTCTAACACCTTCTTTTGTCATCAATCTGTATCTACTCTCCATTTCTTTAACGACCCACCCCAGAACAGAAGCTGCCTTTTTAGCTTCAGTAATAACAGGACAAAGTAAATGTGGAATCCCCTCATATGTTGATAATTCAAGCATCTTTGGATCGATTAAAATAAATTTACATTTATCTGGTGTGTGCCGATAAAGTAGAGACAAAATAATAGTATTAATACAAACTGATTTTCCTGAACCTGTGGTTCCAGCAATAAGAAGATGAGGCATAGAAGCTAAGTCTCCCACAACTGGTTTTCCAGAAATGTTTTTACCAAGTGCTATTGGTAATTTAATATCTTTTTTTTTAAAGTCAGGATTGTTTAAAATCTCACTTAAGTAAACATTTTCTCTTATATTGTTTGGGAGTTCTATTCCAACAGTATTGCTTCCTGGTATAGTAGCTATTCTAGCAGATTCGGAGCTTGTATTTCTTGCAATATCATCAGATAGATTAATTATTTTTGAAACCTTTACACCAGCTGCAGGCTCAAACTCATTCAGAGTAACAACAGGGCCGTGACTAACCTTTTTTATATTTCCGTTAACACCAAAATCCATCAGTATTTTTTCTAAAAATTCTGGATTATGAGTTTCATTTTTTTCAAAACTTTCCCTTTCTTTTTTTGTTGGAATTTTCAATAATTCTAGACTGGGTAATCTAAATTTAATTTTTGTCTCAAATTTATTTTCACTTTTTATAAAAGGTAAATCTTCTTGGATAAGATTTTTAATTTCATCTTGTGGAATGTATTCATTAATAATCTCACTTTTATCTGTGTAATTTTTTCTATCTCTTTTCAAAAATGAGCCAAAAACGTTTTTTATAAATGTAACAAACTTTCTTGTATTAAAATTGATACTAATTAAAAAAAAAACTGAAATGATTAAAATAAAAATATAATAAAATATATTTTCATTAATTAATATTAATGATTTAAGAAACGTTTGATCTAAATATTGACCTACAAAACCACTGTTTCCATTTATAAATAGAGCATACGTATCAGAGTAGTAATGGGCAAAAAAAAGTGTTCCAAATATTAAGTATAAGATTACAAAAAAATTATTTTCAATAATCAAGAAAAAATCTTTTGTTCTTAAAATATTAATACCTGTAATTATAAGTGTAATCGGAATTAAATAAGCTATTAATCCAACTGATTGAAAAAATAAGTCAGATATGAAACTACCTCTAAAACCCATAAAATTTGCAATTTTTGTATTTTCAGGAAAAATAAAATTTGGATCATTAGGTGAATACGTTATTAATGCTATAAGCAGCATTACGCCTGCTAAGGAAATTAATACCCCAAATATTTCTGCCAACCTTTTAATAGCGAAAATTAACAATAAATTAGCTGTATTTTTAATATTCATATAAATGAATCAATTTAATCACTTTGTATCATCTAATTTTTGTTGTTAAAATTAAAAATATTATGACAGTTTGTATACTTGGCAATGGTCTCACAGCTTTAACATTGGCAAAGGCCCTTGTAAATTGTGAAATAGATGTTGAGGTATTATACAATAAAAAAAATTATATAATCAGTGATACCAGAACAATTGGAATCACAAAAAATAATACAGATTTTTTTAATGAAAATATAATTAATATTGAAAAGCTTATTTGGAAGATAAAAAAAATTGAAAT
>CABXKF010000031.1 GCA_902512765.1 uncultured Pelagibacteraceae bacterium
TTTGGTTTTAGAGAAAAAATTAATCTTAACTTCTTGGGTTATAATATTATCAATATCAACATTTGCACTAAGCATGAGCGGTACATTTTTGGTTAGATCAGGAATTCTTAACTCTGTACATACTTTTGCAAATGATCCAGAAAGAGGTTTATTTATTTTAATTTTTTTATTTTCTTTAATTTTTCTTTCATTATTTATTTTTTTCTTTTTTCATAAAACTAATAAAAATAATTTAAGTAGTTTTTTCTGGTTAAGCAAAGAAACAGCTATAATAGTTAACAATTGGTTTATGATGTATTTTTTATCAGTTGTTTTGATTGGTACTATTTATCCTATTTTTCTTGATGTTTTGTCTTCTCAAAAAATATCTGTAGGACCACCTTTTTATCATAAGCTTATTATACCTTTTTTAGTTCCCTTTTTACTGATTATGGCGATTGGACCAAAGTTGAAATGGATTAAATCAAACTTAGATGACAAAATTTATTTAATTTCATTATTAATCATTTCGATTTTTTTATCCATTTTAATTGTTAAAAACTTCAGCCCTAATTTTTTGATAAACACAATTTTAATTTCAAGTGCTTTATATTTGTTTTTTATTACTTTAAGAGATTTTTTTATTAAAGGATTTAAAAATCTAGCACAAAATATAGCTCATTTTGGTTTTAGTTTATTAATTTTAAGTATTCTTTTTAACAGTTTATTTTCAAATGAAATTATTACAAATTTAAGAGTGGGAGAAATTTTTCAGAACACAAAAACAAAAATAGTTTTTAAAAGTATTAGTCAAAAAAAAGAAAAAAATTATAGATCGATTATAGGTAATTTCATTGTGCAAGATTCTAAAGGTAAAATAGAAAATCTATCACCAGAGCTGAGGATATATAATCAACCAAATATTGCCACTAGTGAAGCTGATATTAAAACGACACTATTGTCAGATAAGTTTATTGTTATTAACATGGTTCAAAATCAGGACTTTTTTAATGTTAGGTATCAGGTTAAACCATTTATGTTGTGGATTTGGCTTTCAGTAATTTTGATCAGCTTTGGTGGATTAGTGAGTTTTGTTAAAAAAGAATATGAAAAATAAATTGTTACCATTTTCAATCGTTTTAATTTTTATAACAATTTTTATTATTTTTTATAAAGGTTTGCAGGACACTAATATTTATACCCCGGAAGTAAAAACAAATTATGAAGTGCCTTCAGTTTCAGTCGAATTATTTGATTCAGGCAAAATAGTTAATACACTTGAAATTTTTAATACAGATAAATTTTATTTATTAAATATTTGGTCATCTTGGTGTGTTCCTTGTAGGCAAGAACATTTAATTTTAATGGATTTAATAAAAAATGATAATTTAAAGATTATTGGCATTAACTACAAAGACACAAAAAAAAATGCAAAAAAATTCCTTGAAGAGCTTGGAAATCCTTATGATAAGATAATTTTTGATAATGATGGCACCAATGCTATTGAATGGGGCGCTTATGGTGTTCCGGAGTCTTTTCTAATCAATAAAAATAAAATTATTAAAAAATATATAGGGCCACTTAGCAAAGAGTCTATGGAAGAAATTAAATTATTTATAAAATGAAAATATTTAAATTATTTTTAATCATTTTTTTTATTTTTCCTATTAATGATTTGAAAGCTGACAATGAAATTTTAAAAAATAAAATTACAAAAAATTTACGTTGTTTGATCTGTCAGGGACAATCAGTTTACGATTCTGACTCAGAATTTGCAAATAGTTTGAAAATTGTAGTTGATAGTAAAATTGATGAAGGATTATCTGAAAAACAAATTTATTCTTATTTTCAAAGTAAATATGGTGAATGGATTTTATATGATCCTTTGTTTAATAGAAATACCTACTTTCTTTGGCTATTACCTCTATTGATATTCTTTGTTGGTGGTGCAATAATATTTAATAAATTTATAAAAAAACCATAATAATCTGCTATTAACAATGATGAGTTTTAAAAAATTAATTATAATTTTAACTATATTTTTTACTGCCACTAGATTGCTTGCAGCAGAAAACAGCAGTCATCAGTATAATTTTTTTACAGGCAATTTTGATTTTAGTGATGATAAACAAGCAGCAATGTTGTTTGGTATTCAACATCAGAATGAAAATTTAGAAAGAGATACTTTTTTAGGAAATATTTCACCAATTACTGGTGGTTTCATAACTGAAAATTCTGCTGCATATGTTTATACAGGATTTGAGTGGAACGTTGATATGGGTGCTTTAACATTCACACCTAGTTTTGCACCTGGCTTGTACTTCAAAGGAGATGGAAAAGACTTAGGTCATGTTCTTGAATTTAAATCTGAAATTCAGTTTTCTTATGATTTATCTGAAAATTCTAAAATTGGTATATCCTACAATCACGTATCTAATGCAAGCATTGGAGACAAAAATCCTGGTGCGAATAGTTATATGTTTAATTTAATTAAAAATTTTTGATAACGACTATGAATTTAAAAGATTGTTATAATTTTAGTGACTTTAGAAAGTTAGCAAAAAAAAGACTACCTTCACCCATCTTTCATTACATTGATGGCGGTGCAGATGATGAGGCTACTCTTAAAAGAAATACAGAAGCATTTAATGACTGTGATTTAGTTCCCAATGTTTTAGCAAGTGTAGGCAAACCTGATTTATCAACAACTGTTTTTGGTAAAAAAATTGATATGCCTATATTTTTATCTCCAACTGCTATGCAAAGACTTTATCATCACGACGGTGATAAAGCCTCAGCTCGAGCCGCTGAAAAGTTTGGAACTTTTTATAGTATGTCTACAATGGCAAACAACACAATTGAAGAAATTGCCGAAATTTCAAAAGGACCAAAATTATTTCAACTTTATGTTCATAAAGATCAATCAATCACGGATGATTTAATTGAGAGATGTAGAACATCAGGCTATGATGGTATGTGCTTAACCGTTGACACATTGGTTGCTGGGAATAGAGAGCGAGATCACAGAACAGGATTTACTACACCACCAAAACTTACACTACAAAGTTTAATGAGTTTTGCATTGCATCCAGAATGGGTATTTAATTATTTTACGCATGGAAAATTTGAATTGTCGAATGTAAAAACTAAGACTGATAAAGGAACTAATATTTCAAAATCAGTAATACAATATATTAACGAACAGTATGATCCAGCAATGAACTGGAAAGATGCTGAGTATTGTGCAAAAAAATGGAACAAACCTTTTGCATTGAAAGGTGTAATGTCAGTAGAGGATGCTAAGAGAGCAATTGATATTGGTTGTACGGCTATAATGATCTCAAATCATGGTGGAAGGCAGCTTGATGGCTCAAGATCACCTTTTGATCAAGTAAAAGAAATCTCAGATGCGGTTGGTGATAAACTTGAAATTATTTTAGATGGTGGAATTAGAAGAGGTACTCACGTTTTAAAGGCTTTAGCAGCAGGGGCTACAGCGTGCAGTTTCGGTAAAATGTTCTTATTTTCTCTAGGTGCTGGGGGTCAAGCAGGAGTAGAACGTCTATTGCAGAATATGCACGATGAAATTAATCGAAATATGGTACTAATGGGATGCAAAACTATTCAAGAATTGAATAGATCAAAAATAATTTATCGAAAATAAATAATTAAGGAGAATTAAAAAATGAAATTAGCAGCAAGTTTAAATCGCTTGGGAACCGAGTCAGCTTTCAGTGTTTTAGCAGAAGCTAAAAAATTAGAAGCAGCAGGAAACCCAATGATACATCTAGGACTTGGTCAACCTGATTTCAAAACGCCAAAACATATAGTTGAAGCAGCTAAAAAAGCTCTAGATGATGGTCATCATGGGTATGTTCTTTCAAATGGAATTCTTGAGTGCAGACAATCAGTCACTAGAAAAATTAAAAAACTTTATAATCAAGATATAGATCCAGAGAGAATTATTATAATGCCAGGTGGAAAACCTACAATGCATTACGCCATTCAATGTTTTGGTGAACCTGGGGCAGAAATTATTCACCCAACACCTGCATTTCCAATTTATGAGTCTATGATTAATTATACTGGATCAACATCAGTCCCTTATGATTTGACTGAAGACAAAGATTTAAAATTTAGTGCTGAAAAGATTTTGTCTTTGATAACTGATAAAACTAGATTGTTAATTTTAATTAATCCGAATAATCCCACAGGAAGCTTTGTAGAAAAATCAGAAATCGACAAATTAGCAGAGGGACTAAAAAAATATCCTCATGTAACAATTCTAAGTGATGAAATTTATAGCAGACAAATTTTTGATGGAAAAGAAATGCCTTCATTTTTTAACTATCCAGAATTAAGAGATAGATTAATAGTTCTTGAAGGTTGGAGTAAAGCCTATTCAATGACTGGTTGGAGATTGGGTTGGAGTTTTTGGCCAGAGGAATTAGTTGAACATATTAATAAATTGTTAATTAATAGCGTGTCATGTGTTAATGCAGCAGCGCAGTTTGCAGGTATTGCGGCTTTAGATGGGCCTGACGACTCTATAAATGAAATGATGGAAAAATTTACCCAAAGAAGAAAATTAATTCATGAAGGGCTAAATAGTTTGCCAGGTGTTGAATGTAGTTTGCCAGGTGGAGCATTTTACGCTTTTCCTAAAGTTATAGGAACTGGAATGAATGGTTCAGAATTTTGTAAAAGAGCAATGCATGAAGCTGGAGTTGCAATAGTTCCAGGAACTGCTTTTGGTAAAACTTCTAAAGATTATGTAAGATTTAGTTTTGCAGCCTCTCAAGATAACATTTCTAACGCATTGGAAAATATCAAAAAAATGCTAGGCTAGTATTAATGACTGATCTAGTGCTGCCGAAAATTGATAAAAATACAATCAAACGTAAAGATGAAATTGTAAAAAACTTATCTAAAATTTCTGGTTCAGAAAATGTGTTAAGTCATCCTGATGAAATTAAACCTTATGAAACAGACGCTTTAGCAGCTTACACACAAAGTCCATTAACTGTAATTTTACCAAAAGATACAAAAGAAGTTAGTGAGATTTTAAAATATTGCTATGAAGAAAATATAAAAGTAATACCAAGAGGCGCAGGTACAGGCTTGTCAGGAGGTGCTTTACCACTGCAAGATGCGGTCGTATTAGGATTAGGAAAATTTAATAAAATTTTAGACATTAATTATGAAAATAAATATGTAGTAACTCAACCAGGTGTTACTAATTTAGGAATAACTCATGCAGTACAACATAAAGATTTTTATTATGCTCCAGATCCATCTAGTCAATTAGCTTGTTCTATTGGAGGAAATGTTGCTGAAAATTCTGGTGGTGTTCACTCTTTAAAATATGGAACAACTACGAATAATATTTTAGGTGTTGAAATGGTTTTGATGGATGGAACTATTTGTAGAATTGGAGGAAAAACATTAGATCAAGAGGGATATGATTTAATGGGTTTGATTTGTGGCTCTGAAGGATTGCTTGGAGTTGTGACGGAGGTAACTGTTAAAATTTTAAAAAAACCTCAAGTAGTTAAAGCAGCATTGATAGGGTTTCCATCAATTAAAGAAGGAGGTAATGCAGCCTCAGATATTATATCTAATGGAATTGTCCCAGCTGGAATGGAAATAATGGACAAAGCTTTAATTGAAGCAACTGATAATTTTAGTAAAGCAGGATATCCACGTGACGCAGAATTATTATTAATAGTTGAGTTAGACGGGACCGAGTCAGAAGTAAATGAATTATTGAAGAAAGTAAGTGAAATTTCAAAAAAAAATAATTGCTCAAGTTTAAAGTTGAGTAAAAATGAAAAAGAAAGATTATCGTTTTGGGCTGGAAGAAAGGCAGCTTTTCCAGCTTGTGGTGCGATGGCACCTGATTATTATTGTATGGATGGTGTTATTCCAAGAGGGAAGCTTGCAGTAGCCTTATTAGAGATTAAAAAATTATCTCAAAAATATGAATTATTAGTTGCTAATTGCTTTCATGCAGGAGATGGAAATCTTCATCCATTGATAATGTTCGATGGAAGCGATAAAGAGCAACTAAGAAAAACAGAGGAGTTTGGGGCAGAAATACTTAAACTTTGTGTGAAATTAGGTGGGGTTATTACTGGTGAACATGGAGTTGGTATAGAAAAAAGAGAATTAATGTGTGAAATGTTTAATGACAAGGATATTCAACAACAGCTTGATATTAAAAAATCATTAGATGAAAAAAATTTATTAAATCCAGGAAAAGTTTATCCTATCTTAAGAAAATGCACAGAGGAAGGAAGGGTTCATGTCCATAAGGTCGAAAATAAATTCCCAGATCTTCCAAGATTCTAACAACACTTATTTCCCAAAAAATGAGGAAGAAGTATCAATTTTAATTAAAGAATTTTATAAAAAAAATTTTCCAACTGAAATTATTGGAACTAATACAAAAAATTTTATTGGAAATAAAACACAAACATCTAGTAAAATTTCACTTTCCAAATTAACAGGTATCATTGATTATTTTCCAGAGGAACTATACATAAAAGTAAAAGCTGGTACTCTATTAGAGGATGTTGAGAAAGCTTTAGAAAAAAACAATCAAGAATTAGCTTTTGAACCAATTGATTTTGGTTTTATAGAAAATGGACAATCTAACAAAGGTACTGTTGCTGGCTATTTGTCATGTAATTATGCAGGTTCAAGAAGATTTAAAGTTGGAAGTGTAAGAGACCATGTCTTGGGGTTTAAAGGAGTAAATGGCAAAGGAGATATTATTAAATCTGGAGGAACTGTTGTAAAAAATGTAACGGGTTATGACTTGTCAAAATTAATTACAGGTTCTTTTGGAACCTTATGCGTTTTAACTGAAATAACTCTTAAAGTTTTACCAAAGAAAAAATTTTCTAATACAATCGTAATTGACGCAAAAAACAATCAATTGATTTATGACCTATTTAACAAAATATCTGGTTCAAGTAGCGAGGTATCAGGTGCTGTATTTATCCCTGAAGAACCTAAGGACGACAGTTACTTAAAGAATAGAGATAAAATATTCAAATTCAATGATTTGGATTTTAAAGGCTCATTTTTAGCATTTAGAGTTGAGGGAGATAAAATTTCTATTAATGAAAAAATAAAATCTTTGACAGAAGAGTTGCAATTAAACACTTATAAGACATTTTTATTGGATAATTATCAATCTGAACCTTTTTGGAAAAAAATAAATAATCTAGAGCTTTTTGAAAAAACCAAAAATAATTTGGTGAGAATAGTTATTGAACCTTCTAACGGGTCCAAAATGATGAAGTATTTAAGTAATAAATTTAAATATTATATTGATTGGTGTGGTTCATTATTTTGGATTGAGATGCCTGCAAAAAAAAATATGAAAATTAAGGAAATTAAGAAAATTACTAAAGAATATGGTGGATACCTAACAATTATTAAGGCATCTCCTGAATATGATTATGAAGAGTCAATTTTTACAATTGACGATGTTAGGCTGATGATTTCTAAAAAGATTAAACAAAGTTTTGATCCAAAAAGAATTTTAAATCCTGGAAAGATGTATAGAGGAGTTTAATGCAAACAAATTTTTCAAAAAAACAGTTAGAAAATAAAGATAATTTAGCTACCGAAAAAATTTTCAAACAATGTGTTCATTGTGGAATGTGTAATGCAACTTGCCCCACTCATCAATTGTTAGGAGACGAACTTGATGGACCTAGAGGTAGAATTTATTTGATTAAAGATATGTTGGAAAATAATAAAAAACCAACAAGTAAAGTTGTTAAGCATATTGACAGATGTCTATCTTGTTATAGCTGCATGACCACATGTCCTGCAGGAGTGAACTATATGCACATTATAGATCATGGTAAAAAATATATCGAAAAAAATTATGAAAGATCTTTTTTTGACAAACTGATTAGATATTTTTTATCAATCACTTTACCTAATACAAAAATTTTTAGATTATCCAGTTTCTTAGTTAAATTAAGCAAACCTTTCAAATTTTTATTTCCGTCAAAGATTAAGGACATGATAGAGCTTATGCCTACTCATTTTCCAAAAAAACAACTTCCAAATAAAGAAATTTATAAAGCTAAAGGAAAAAAGAAAATAGCAAGAGTTGCTTTATTGACAGGTTGTGTACAAAAAGAAATATCTCCACAAATTAATGAGGCAACTATTAGATTGCTAAATAGGCATGGGGTTGAAGTTGTAGTTCCAAAAAAAATTAGATGTTGTGGATCTTTAAATCATCATTTGGGAAAAGAAGAAGATGCACATCAAGACTTTAAAAATAATATTAATACTTGGTATGATGAGCACCAAAAAGGAAATTTAGATGCAATTTTATCTAATACATCAGGCTGCGGTACGACAATGAAGGATTATGGATTTATATTTAGAGACGATAAAGAATTATGCAAAAAAGCGAGAGTTATCTCTGAGCTGACTAGAGATATATCAGAATATATATTTGAGAGTTTAAAATTAGACCTTAAAGAAAAAAATAAAAAATATAAAGTTGCATATCATTCAGCGTGTTCTATGCAGCATGGTCAAAAAATTCACTCTCAACCTATATCTCTTCTAGAAAAAACAAATAATGAAATTCTTGAAATCCCAGAGGGTCATATCTGTTGTGGTTCTGCAGGGACATACAATATTTTACAGTCAGAAATAGCTAAAAAATTATTATCTAAAAAAGTAAATAATATTGAAAGTTTGAAACCTGATTTTATTTCAACAGGAAATATTGGTTGTATTACCCAAATTTCTCATGGTACAAAAGTTCCAATTGTACATACAATTGAAGTTTTAGATTGGTATACAGGAGGCCCAAAACCACAAGCACTACTAAGGAATTAATTATGAAGAAGATATTGGTTACAAGAAGACTACTTAAAGATTGCGAAGATAAAGCTCAAAACACTTTTGATGCAAAATTAAATTCAAATGACGAACTTTATTCACAGTCAAAATTAATTGAACTAAGTGAGGGTTGTGATGCTGTGTTGACATCTTTGACTGATAAAATGGATGAAGAAACAATCAATAAACTACCCGATACTGTTAAAGTAATTTCAAATTTTGCTGTTGGATTTGGAAATATAGATTTAGAAGCCGCGAAAAAAAGAGGAATAGCTGTAACCAACACACCAGAAGTTTTGTCAGATGCAACTGCTGAAATAGGAATTCTTCTCATTTTAGGAGCATGCAGAAGAGCAGCGGAGGGAATTGAAGCTGCTAAAGAAAGTAACTGGAAATGGTCTGCAGATTATTTAATTGGGAAGCAGTTAACAGGTACTAGACTTGGTATTTTGGGAATGGGAAGAATTGGACAAAAAATTGCAAAAATTGCAAAGTCACTTGGAATGATAATTCATTATCATAATCGTTCTAAATTAAGTGAAGAAAAAGAACAGGGTGCTATTTATCATGATAGTTTAAAAAGCCTTTTTTCAGTATCAGATGTTTTGTCGATTTGTTGCCCTGCTACAAAAGAAACTGTAAATTTAATTAACAAGGAAACAGTAGAATATTTTCCTAAAGGTGCAGTAATCACAAACGTTGCACGAGGTGATATTGTAGATGATGAAGCTTTAATTGATGCTTTAAATAGAAGAAAAATTTATGCAGCTGGTTTAGATGTTTATAAGGGGGAACCAAATTTAAATCCTGGTTACCTAAAAATTAAAACTGCTTTCATTTTACCTCATCTTGGTAGCGCAACTAAAGATACTAGAACAGCAATGGCTAACTTAGCGATAGATAATATTGATGAGTTTTTCAACACAGGAAATTGTAGAAATAAAGTTAATTAATACAATCTCAAATTGAATAAGAATTCAATATTGCCGTTTTACCTGTGACATTTTTACATTATTACCTATACATGTTCTAAAAATCCTGAGAGGATATCTCCAAACATAACTTAAAAGAGGGGGGAAAATGAAAAAAACATTTTTAATAATAAGTGCTTTTTTGTTTCTAAGCTCAATAACTACACAAGTTTTTTCTGCTGGGGATGAGGCAACTATTAA
>CABXKF010000032.1 GCA_902512765.1 uncultured Pelagibacteraceae bacterium
CCACCAACGAAGTGCTCTATTAATTTCATGAATAGGGTCTTTTAGATCAAAAAAGCTTATTAGTCTATTTAAACATTGGCTGTAGCAATCATTTTTTTAATTTCAGCAATTGCTTTTGCTGGATTCAGGCCTTTTGGACAAGCATTTGTACAATTTAGAATAGTGTGACATCTATAAAGTTTTAATTCATCTGCAACTTTTTTTAATCTTGCTTTTCTCTCTTCATCTCTACTATCAATGATCCACCTATAAGCTTGAAGAAGAACTGCAGGACCTAAATATTTATCACCATTCCACCAGTAGCTTGGACAAGATGTTGAACAACATGCACACATAATACATTCATAGGCACCGTCAAGTTTAGCTCTTTCTTCTTTTGATTGAACTATTTCAGTTGTTTCTTTCGTTGAATTATTTTTTAACCAAGGCTCAATTGATTGATATTGTTTGTAAAGCCCATCTAAATCCCCAATCAAATCTCTTTTAACTTTTAAGTGTGGTAAGGGATAAATATCTATATCACCATCAATTTCTGCATGAGGTGTGGTACATGCAAGGCCATTTTTACCTCCCATGTTCATAGCACAAGATCCGCAAACTCCATGTGCACAAGATCTTCGGTAAGCTAATGTTGGATCAATTTCATTCTTAATTTTATTAAGAATATCCAAAACTTTTGATGGACAATTATCCATATCCACTTCATAGGTATCTAACCTTGGGTTTTCTCCTGTGGACGGGTCCCATCTATAAACGTTAACTTTTCTTAAATTTTTTGAACCAGTTTTATCTTGATAATATTTACCCTTAGTTACTTCAGAATTTTTAGGTAAATTTATTTGAACCATTAATACACTCTTTCTTGCGGTGGAAAATATTGTACTTCGTTTGTCAGAGTGGACTTATGTACTTCTCTATAGCCAATTTTTGTGTTCTTACCATCACACCAGGCAAGTGTATGTTGCATAAATTTTTCATCATCTCTTTTAGGATAATCTTCTCGAGCATGAGCTCCTCTACTTTCTTTTCTATTATATGCAGAGTCTACTGTCACTACAGCTTGTCTAATTAAATTATCAAATTCTAAAGTTTCTACTAAATCAGTATTAAATACTAATGATTTGTCTTTTACTGATATAGAATCTAATCCATCATAAGTTTTTCTTATTTCTTCAACTCCTTCTTTGAGAGTTTTTTCTGTTCTAAAAACTGCACATTTAGATTGCATTGTTTTCTGCATCGCTAGTCTTAATTCAGCTGTGCCAGTGTCTCCATCTGCATTTCTAATTTTATCAAATCTATCAATACATTTTTGTGTTTCATTCTCACTAATTTCTTCATGTGGTGCTCCAGGTTTAACCAGCTCAGCAGCTCTTTTTGCTGCTGCTCTTCCAAAAACAACTAAATCAATTAGAGAATTGGACCCCAATCTGTTTGCTCCATGAACTGAAACGCAGGCTGCTTCTCCAATAGCCATTAAGCCTGGCACTGTTTTTTCAGAACCATTCACTGTTAAAACTTCTCCTTTATAATTTGTCGGAATACCTCCCATATTATAATGAACAGTTGGCACAACTGGAATTGGTTCTTTGGTGACATCAACATTTGCAAATAATCTTGCAGCGTCAGTTATACCTGGCAATCTGCTTTCAATAATTTCTTTATCTAAATGACTTAAGTTAAGATGAACATGATCTTGATCTTTTCCAACTCCTCTTCCTTCATTAATTTCAATTGACATTGACCTACTTACTACATCCCTTGAAGCTAGATCTTTTGCATTAGGAGCATATCTTTCCATAAATCGCTCACCTTTAGAATTTGTAAGGTAACCTCCTTCACCTCTAGCTCCCTCAGTTATTAAAGTACCGTGACCATATATTCCTGTTGGATGAAATTGTACAAATTCCATATCTTGTAAAGGTAATCCAGCTCTAAGAACCATTGCATTACCATCACCAGTGCAAGTGTGAGCTGAGGTTGCTGAGTAGTATACTTTTCCATAACCACCTGTTGCAATAATTACAGTATGTGCTCTAAATCTATGAATTGTTCCATCATTTAAATTCCATGCAATCAATCCTTTACACTCACCATCTTTCATCAATAAATCCAAAGCAAAATATTCTATAAAAAATTCAGTATTATGTTTTAGAGCTTGTCCATAAAGAGTATGCAATATTGCATGGCCCGTTCTATCAGCTGCCGCACAAGTTCTTTGTACTATTCCGTTTCCATAATTTTTAGTCATTCCACCAAATGGTCTTTGATAAATTTTCCCTTCTTCAGTTCTGCTAAATGGAACACCATATTTTTCTAGTTCAATTACTGCTTTTGGGGCTTCTTTACATAGGTACTCAATACTATCCTGATCACCCAACCAATCAGCACCTTTTACAGTATCGTACATGTGCCATCTCCAATCATCTTCACCCATATTTCCTAGAGCAGCTGAAATTCCACCTTGAGCAGCAGATGTATGGCTTCTTGTTGGAAAAACTTTTGAAATACAAGCTGTTTTTAATCCAGCTTCACTTAATCCTACAGCAGCTCTTAGACCAGATCCACCTGCTCCAAGAACAACAACATCGTATTCATGATCAATAATTTTATAAGAACTCATTAGTTTAGATTAAATAAAAAAATAATTGTTAATAATGGAATAATTATAGCAGAAATAAATAATAGTCTGTTTGCGACATATTTGATTTTATCCTCTGTTATATAATCTTCAAAAACCTCACTAATATTTAGTGCAGAAAAAAAATAAGCAAAAATAATAAATAAGCTAAATAAAAATTTAGAAACTGAATTAGAAAAAAATTCTACTAATTCAAAATGATTTTGGTCATAAATTTCTATAAAATTTACTGCAAACCAAAACATTAACGGTAACAACATCACTGATGATATCTTTAAAAATACCCATTTTTTTGTAGCTAAATTCATATTAAATTTTTACCTATTAAATAAATCAAAATAGTTAATACAAATGATCCAAAGATAACCATAAGACCTGTGATACGAGTTGTTTGTAATTCAAAACCATAGCCCATATCCATGACCAAGTGTCTAATTTCACTTAACATTTGGAAGCTAAAAGACCAAACTAAACCTATTGCAATAAATTTTCCAAATATAGAATTTAAGAATTGATTTATTAAACTATAATTTGCATCACCTAACACTAAAAAAGAAACCCAAATACAAATCAATGTAATTGCAGCAATATTAATAATTCCTGTTATTCGGTGAGAAATAGATACTAATGATGAAATGTGCCACCTATAGATTTGTATATGTGGAGATAAAGGATTTTTATTTTCCATAAAAATTATTTTTAATTAATGTTTCTGCAATCTCAACTGCGTTTAAAGCTGCACCTCGTAAAAGATTATCTGAGACAATCCACATATTTAAGCCATTCCTTACTGTTTTGTCCTCTCTTATACGAGAAATAAAAGTTTCATCTTTTCCCTCAGCTTCAATAGGCGTTGAATAACCTTTGTCAGCTCTTTCATCAATTACTTTACATCCTTCAAAATTATCTAAGGCATCTCTAACTTTTTCTAATGAAAAAGAATTTTCAAATTCTATGTTAACTGACTCTGAATGAGAAACTAACACAGGCACTCTTACACAAGTAGCCGTTAAATCAATTTTGCTATCTAAAATTTTTTTTGTTTCATTTGTCATTTTAAGTTCTTCTTTTGTATAACCATCATCTGAAAATACATCTATGTGAGGAATTGCATTAAATGCAATTTGCTTTGTAAAGTTTTTAGACTCTATTTTATTATTTTGTAAAACTTGTTTTGTTTGCTCTATCAATTCATCCATGGGAGCCTTACCACCTCCTGAAACTGATTGATATGTTGAAACAACTATTCTTTTAATCTTAAATAAATCATGCAACGGCTTTAATGCTATGACAAGTTGAGCTGTCGAACAGTTTGGATTTGCAATAATATTTTTCTTTATATTGTGTAAATGGTCTGAATTTACTTGAGGCACTATTAATGGTACATCTGGGTCCATTCTATAAAAACTTGAATTATCAATCACCAAAGAATGTTTTGCAGCAACTCCAGCAAAATTTTCTGAAATTTTTCCCCCTGCTGCAAAAAAAGTAATTTTTACTTTTGAAAAATCAAAAGTCTCTAAATCGATTACTTCATGCTCTTTTCCATTGAAAATAATTTTAGATCCTGCACTTCTAGATGATGCTAATAAATACAAATTATCTATAGCTAGATCTTTTCTTTCTAGAACTTCTAATATTTTTCTGCCTACATTACCAGTGGCTCCAACAATAGCTATATTCATGATTTTGTTAAAGTTTATACTAAATGAAAGGTAAATCGCAAACGTTTCCAGTACAAATATTGCCGTTTATCTCAGCTTTCACACTTAGAGACACTTCCCAGTAAGGCTTTTTAATCATTGCGATGCCAATTACTTTTTCGAAATGTGGTGAATAACATGCTGATCTTAATTCTCCAATAATGTTATTATTTTCATCTTTTAAGTCTAATGATCCTGATAAGCTGACCTCTTTAGCTTCAAATTTAATTCCCATAAGTTTTTTTTTAATTCCATTTAGTTTAACTTTTTTAAGATTTTCTTTTCCTAAAAAATTTATTTCATTATCTAATGAAACGTATTGATCAAAACCACATTCGAATGGATTATCATTATTGTCAAAATCGTTTCCATACGAAAGCAATCCACTTTCAATTCTTTCAATTAAATTTGGGCAACCTGGTTTAACATTAAATTCTTTTCCTATTTCAAACAGGTGGTCATACAATCTCTGTCCTGATTGTGTGTCTTGAACATACACCTCATATCCCCCTTGTTTAGACCATCCAGATCTAGCAATTAAATGCTTTACTCCTTCAAAATCAAAATAACTAAAACCAAAAAATTTTAGTTCTTTAATTATTTTTCCAAATACCTTCTCCATTAAATCAAAAGATTTAGGGCCTTGAACAGCAATAATATCAACAACTGGTTCAATAATTTTGACATCAAATTTATATCCAGATGCTAAACCTTTTGCAAAAAAAATCACATCTGAGTCAGCAATTGATATCCACCATTTATCTTCTGCTAACTTTAAGATTACAGGATCATTTACTAAATTTCCTGAACCATCAATAATTGGACAATAATAACATCTTCCTATTTTAGATTTTGATAAATCTCTACATGTCATCAATTGAACTAGTTTTGCAGAATCTTTTCCATGAATTTCAACTTGTCGTTCAGCTGCAACATCCCAAACTTGAACATCTTTTTTTAAATGCTCATATGAGTCTTCGATAGATCCAAATGCTGCAGGTAAAAGCATATGATTATAAACAGTATAAGCAGTTACACCTTGTTTCTCTATTCTTGAAGTGTATGGAGTACTTCTAAGTCTCCTGGATTTTGCAATTGAATACTGTTTCATTTTTGTAAAAATTCTAAGACTTTTTCCCGCATTTCAAAAGCTTTTTCAATCATAATCATATGTCCACATTCATCAATAATGTGAGTTGTAGAATTATTAATCATATTTGCAAATTTTTTTCCTACTTCTATGTTAACCATTTTATCTAAGGAGCCCAAAACAAGCATGGTGGGACAATCAATTGTTTTTGCCGCATTTGAACCATTGCTGTAATTGTTGCAAGCAACAAGATCTACTCCTAATATTCTACTAATATCTTTCGGAGATTGGATTATTCTTTTTATAGGATTTCCACCTATAAATTTTTTTGACCCTTCGTAACCCCATTTCATCATTAATTTAACAGCATCTGAGTCTCCGTTTTGAGCTAGGTCTATTAAGTCTTGATTTACTGGCATTTTATAAGAGCCACCAACAAATACTAACTTGTTTATTCTGCTCTTATATTTATTTGAGTATTCAAGCATTTCCAAACACCCCTGAGAATGACCAATTAAAATAACTTGTTTTAATTCCAATTTAATAAATACTTTTTCTAACCAGTCTGCGATCTCTTCTATTGTGTGAAGACAGGGCCCTGCAGAATTACCATGTCCAGGAAGATCAACGGATAAAACATTGAAATTTCTATTTGCAAAAAATTGTTCAACTAAAGACCAAATTATATGAGAAAGACCACTACCGTGAAGAAAAATAATAGTTTCTTTTTTATGATCTAATTCTTGACCAGCATCTGACGCATAAATACTTTTATTTTCTATCTCGAATATCAAATAATTTCCTAGAATTGCTTTCTTAATTCAAATTTCTGAATTTTTCCTGTTGATGTTTTTGGAAGTTCACAGAAAACAACTTTTTTGGGAACTTTAAATCCAGCTAAAGTTTCTTTACAAAAATCTATTAATTCCTTTTCCGTAACTAGTTTGTCTTTAACCATTTCTATAAATGCACAAGGAACTTCACCCCATTTATCATCTGGTTTAGCAACTACCGCTGCAATGGAAACAGATGGATGTTTTGCAAGTGTATTTTCAATTTCAATAGATGATATGTTTTCTCCTCCAGAAATAATTATATCTTTAGATCTATCCTGTATCTTAACGTATCCATCAGGATGCATGACAGCTAAATCACCTGTATGAAACCAGCCTCCAGCCATCGCTTTATCTGTTGCATCTTTATCTTTGAAATATCCCTTCATTACAATATTTCCTCTGATCATAATTTCACCAATAGTTTTTCCATCATGTGGAACTTGCTTCATTGTTTCAGGATCCATAACTGTAACCCCTTCAGTATTTGGATATCTAACGCCTTGTCGTGCTTTAATTTCATTCTGCTTATCTTCATCAAAATTGTTCCATTCATCATTCCAAGCACATTGCGTAACATGGCCATACGTTTCCGTTAAACCGTAAACATGCATTACTTCAAATCCTAAATCATTCATTTTCTTAAAAATGATACTGGGTGGAGGAGCTCCTGCTGTTAATACATGAACTTTGTGATTTAATTTTTTTCGATCACTCTCTGGGGCTCCTGTGATCATATTAAGTATAATTGGTGCACCACCAAAATGAGTTATTTTATATTTGTCTATTAATTCAAAAATTTTTTTAACATCTATATTTCTTAAACAAATGGTTCTTCCGTTTAACATTGGGATAGTCCAAGGATAACACCAGCCATTACAGTGAAACATTGGCACTATAGTTAGAAAATTTAGTCTATTCGGCATATTCCATGCAACTGAACTTCCAGTAGACATCAAGTACGCACCTCTATGATGATAAACAACTCCCTTTGGGTTACCTGTTGTTCCTGAAGTGTAACTTAAAGAAATAGCCTGCCATTCATCCTCTGGCATTTTCCAATCATAATTTTCATCACCAGTATCTAAAAAATCTTCATATTCATATTCACCAATCTTTTCCAACTTTGATTGATCTGCATATTTGTCATTTATATCAATAATAATAATTTTTTTATCTATCATGCTTAAAGCTTTTTTAACTTCTACATGAAGTTGTCTGTCCACAACTAATACTTTGGCTTCACTATGGTCTAATATATAGGCAATAGTGTTTGCATCCAATCTAACATTAATTGTGTTTAGCACTCCACCAGTCATTGGAACTGAATAATGTGCCTCAAAAATTTCAGGAGTATTAAACGCTAAAAATGAAACTGTATCTCCTTTACTAATTCCAATTTTTGATAATGCGCTAGCAAATTTTACTGATCTCTTATAAACTTCTGACCAAGTATACTTTCTATCTTCATAAACTATTGCTTCATAATTGGGATAAACATCTTTAGCTCTTTCTAAAAAAGTTAATGGAGAAAGAGGAATATGATTAGCTTTGTTCTTATCTAAATTTACATCGTAACTATTCATAATTAATTGAATTTAAAATTCATTATATTTGAACTTCCAGATATTGCAGACTTATAATGAAATTCAGCTCTTGGTAACACTTTATCAAAATAAAATTTTGCTGTATTTATTTTATCTTCATAAAATTCTTTATTAGTTTCATAATCAGTAAAACTTACTTCTAATACCTTAATCCAAGAGTATGCTATTGATACATAACCAAGTGTTTTTAAATAATCATTTGCAGCAGCACTAACATCATCTTTCTCAATTTTAGATTTATCTTCAATCCAGC
>CABXKF010000033.1 GCA_902512765.1 uncultured Pelagibacteraceae bacterium
ATCTATATGTGAAACAGACTGAGAAATTTTCTTTATCTTAATTTTAGGTTTTGGATTTATTACTTTTTTTGAAATACGATCGCAGTACATTTTAAGTCTTGATAAACCATGACCATAAGCTCCAACTAATTCTGCATTAATTAGTGCATTAGCCGAAATTAAAGCATGATCTTTACTGAGACCATATTTTTGAAAGATTTTTATGATTTCTTTTTTAAGAATTGGGGTTTTCACTATTACCCTTTACCACGCCATGGAATATATTTATCTATAAGTTTTCTTAAAGTTACATCAAATAACAAACCTAACATTCCCATGACAAAAATAGTGATCCAAATAACTTCGTATTGGAAGTATTTTTTAGCAACGTTTTCAACAAAACCAATACCAGTAGTACCTGCTAAAAACTCAGCTGCAACTAAGGTTCCCCAACACATACCAATTGCAACTCTAACTCCAGTTAATATTTCTGGTAATGAATTTGGAAATATTACATATCTAAGTATTTGCCATTTAGAAGCACCTAATGAGTGTGAAGCATGAATTTTTGATAATTGAGTTCCAGATGCCCCAGCTCTAGCTGATATAATCATGATAGAGAAAGAAACCATGAAAAGTAAAAATACTTTTCCAACGTTATCAATACCTAAAACAGAAATAATTAGTGGAGCCCATGCAAGTGGTGGAACCGGTCTATATAATTCAATTAATGGATCAAAGAAACCTTTGGCAAATCTATTTAGACCCATAAATAATCCAAGAGGCACCCCTAGGATAATTCCTATTACCAAACCTAGTAATACTCTTAAAAAAGAATCCCATATGTGACCCATAGGAATAGGTATTTTAAATAAACTGAATTCACCAGTTACAACACTTAAAACTTTACTTTTAAAGTTAGATTTAACGACACCAAATTCATTATGCACAGGGTATTTACCAGGCATAATGTCTGCAATCCAATCAGGTAAAATAAAACCAACTATTTTACTAACGTCCATCATCTCAAACCAAAGTAGTGGAATATTTTTGAATCCAACACTTGGTTTTGATAAAAGAATAAACTTATCTAAAGTATCAGAGGGTTTTGGAAGCCATCGACCTGAGCCTTGTTCTGAACAATTTGGACCACTTGATACAATTGTACCTGCCGGAAACAAAATAACATCAACCAATCTTAAAGAGCCTTGTTCATTTTTTTGAACTTCATCAAATGTAAGAATTGATTTTTGTAATTTATTTAAAGTTGTTGGTGGAAAAATACTTGCGTACTCAATTCGTCTAGCAATTTTAAGTATATCTTTAGCTAATGTTGAGGCCACTTCCTCACTATCGCTTGCTGCTTTTCTAAATGCTTTAACATCATCTTTAATTTCCTTCATAACAGATTTGTATTGGAAGTTATGATTTCTTAATTTAAAGAATGCGTCACTAATGATTTTTAGTTCTTGAGCAGCCGCATCAAATTTTAAACCTTTATCTGTTTTTGGGATAGTGGGAACTTCAACTTTATTCTCAACAGCTGTTCCTGATGCTCCCCAGCCACCTTCAGCCTGAGCCTCTATTAATCTTTTATTTCTTTGTTCTGTTGTTTCATAAGGGTAATCCTTTTTTTGAAACTCTAAAGATAATTGATCAATTTTAATTGCAAGTTCATTAATTTTAGCTTTGGTTTGACCATCTAATAAATTTTCATTAGTTAGTAATGGTATGGTTGACTTGGTCTTATCAATTAATCCTATTAAAACTGATCTGTGTTGTTCGTTAATTCCTTTCGAATTTTGAATTTCATTTTTTAACTTAACTATATTTTTATTCTCTGCTTTAATGATAGACGTACTTTTGAATTCTCTTTCATCAATTGGAAATAAATATTTAAGCGATAAAAGAGAGTCGTTTACTTTACCAACCTGACATAATTCATTAGCTGACTGAGGATAAAATGATTTTGCTATATCCCATGAATAATAGAGCCATGTTAATAAAATAACACTACTTCCAACAATAATCCAATGAGTGCCACCTTTGGCTCTTTCTGGGTTTCCAAAAACAGCATCTACCTTTTCAGTTCTAATAAGTTTTCGGCCATACATAATACAGCCAATAATTGCTACAATAATTACAAAGGTGATAATTTGAGTAAACATTCTATGTATCCTTACCCATTATTTCTTCTTCCATGTTCCATATCATGGTTAAGATTTCTTCTCTTTTACTTGTAAAATCTTTAAGATTTTTAATATCTCTTAAATCTTCTTTTAACCCCATAGAAGCAAATGGAAGATTGTACTCTTTATGTATACGTCCAGGTCTTGGTGCCATTACATAAAGTCTTTCACCTAATAGTAATGCTTCTTCAACTGAGTGAGTGATTAATATAATTGTTTTTCCTGTTTCCTTCCAAATTTTTAAAACTAAAGACTGCATTTTTTCTCTAGTAAGTGCATCTAGTGCTCCAAGAGGTTCATCCATTAAAATTAAATCTGGATCATTGATCAAGCATCTTGCAAGAGCAACCCTTTGCTGCATACCACCAGATAACTGATAGGTAGGGGTGTTACCAAATCCTTGAAGACCAACAATTTCTAACCACTCTTCAACTTTTTTTGCTGTTTCAATTGGATTTACTTTTTTCATTCTTAATCCAAAATTTACATTTTCAGCAACAGTTAACCATTCAAATAAAGCACCTTGTTGAAATACCATTCCTCTTTCAACACCGGGTCCATTAATTTCATTATCACCCAATGTAATTTGACCTGAGGTAGGTCTTAAAAATCCAGCTGTAATATTTAGTAAAGTTGTTTTCCCACATCCAGAGGGACCAAGAACTGTTAAAAGTTCTCCTTTTTTTAAAGTAAAATTTACATCTTTTAATGCGTGAACTGTTTCTCCTTTAGGAGTTTTAAAAATCATGTTTAGATTTTGAGAAACCAAATCACTCATAAGAATACTTTATATTAGATTATTTTAAAAAAATAGGCACCAACTATTTCTAATTGGCGCCTATCTAAATTTATTTTACGCTCTAAGATTAAAGAGGTAAAAAGCTTGTATCAACTGCTCCGTCTGGAGTGCTCATTCCTTTTAAGAAACCAGCAAGATTTCCAGAAGTCATAGACTTTTCAGTTTCAGCAGGTGAAAGAAATTTAAATCCACCGATTGTTTCTTTCATATCACCAAGTTTCATTTCAGCATCTTTTGCTATAACACCCATATCTGATTTACCAGATGCATATCTAGCGTTTGCTTCGTGAGTTACTTCGATGAAAGTTCTTAACATTCCTGGATTTTCTTTCATGAATTTGTCAGTTACAGAAGTAATATCAATACCTAAGATACCAGCATCTCTAGCTTCTTGAACTGTTAAAAGTCTTGATCCAACTGCAGTTGCAGCTTTGATAGAGTTACCACCAAATAGACAAGCCATAACAACGTCACCACTTACTAATGCAGCAGCACCTTCTTCTGGGTCCATTTGAATAACATCCATTTTAGATCTGTCAGCTCCAACAACTTTCATACTTTCGTCAAAAACGTATTCAGCCATTGTTCCTAGTGGAACAGCAACTTTTTTACCTTCTAACTCAGAACCATTTGCTTTTGTAATTCCAGAAGCATTAGATGTAACACAAGTTGTTCCACCCATTCCGTATTCCATAGCAATGTCTACAAGTTTTAAAGGCGCTTTTGATTTAACAGCATTAATGAAAGGTACTAAACCTTGAGAGTAAGAAATATCAATATCTCCTGCTAACATAGCATCAGTCATTGCACCACCATTTGAAAAGTTAGTCCATTTAACAGGAACACCTAAAGCTTTTTCGTATAAGCCTTTAACTTTGTCTTCTTGGTTTGGCGTTGGCCATTCTAGAAAGAATGCAACTCTTACTTCTTTAGCAGCTGAGTTTGCAACTGAAATAGAAAGGTTAAGAGCAACGATAGATCCAAGAATAAAACTAATTATTTTTCTCATTTTGTTTATCTCCGTTAGTTAATTTATATATAAATTAGTGCTATTTAATTTGATATTGAGAGCGATGTAAAACAAAAAAATAGCACAGTACAATCTTTGGTTGTGTCAAATTATTATATTTATTTCTATATATTTTTGTCTATAGAGGCCCTAGATTTAGAATTACAAAAATAAAATTTAATATTAAAGAGAGAAAATTTATGAGCTCAGAAAATAGAACTTCAGTACCAAATTCATTGAACGAACATTGGATGCCTTTTACATCTAATAAAGATTTTAAAGCAAATCCAAGATTGATTACTGAAGCTAAAGGGGTTTATTTAAAAACACATCACGGCAAAACACAAATCGATGCAAGCTCAGGATTATTTTGTAACCCATTAGGTCATGGAAGAAAAGAAATTACAGAAGCCGTTACAAAACAATTAGAAACTTTAGATTATGCTCAACCTTTTCAACAAGGTTTTGGTGGTTCTTTTGAATTAGCATCAAGAATTTCAAAACACACTCCAGGCGATTTAAATAAAATGTTTTTTACAATTTGTGGGTCAACCGCAGTTGAAACAGCTATTAAAATTGCTGTTGCTTACCATAGAGCTAAAGGGAATGCGCAAAGATTTAGATTTGTTGGAAGAGAACGTGGTTACCATGGAATGAACATCGGCTGTGTTTCAGTTGGTGGAATGGTAAATAATGTTAAAACATTTGCAAGTATTTTAATGCCAGGTGTTCAACACATTAGACACACTCATTTACCAGAACATAAATTTGTAAGTGGTCAACCGGAAACAGGTGACTATTTAGCAAATGATTTAGAAACTATTTGTCAAAACTTTGGTGGTGAAAATATCGCTGCTTGTATTGTTGAGCCTATTGCTGGATCAACAGGAACATTAGTACCGCCCAAAGGATATTTACAAAAACTTAGAGAGATTTGTGACAAGCATGGAATACTTTTAATTTTTGATGAAGTAATTACAGGTTGGGGTAGAACAGGCTCCAAGTTTGGTGCACATGAGTTTGGTGTAACACCTGACATTATGACAATGGCAAAAGCTACGACGAATGGAGTTGTGCCTATGGGTGTAGTTGCATGCAACGATAGTATTTATGACGCTGTAATGGATGCTTCACCAACAGGTGCAGTTGAATTATTTCATGGATACACTTATTCAGGAATCCCAGTTGCAGTTGCTGCAGCTTTAGCTGTTCAAGATATTTTTGAAAAAGATGATATCTTTAACAGAGCTAAAAACTTAGCTCCATACTTCCAAAAAGGTTTATTTTCTCTTCAGGATCTAGAGTCGGTAGATAATATCAGAGGTTATGGAATGATGGGTGGAATTGATATGAAATTAAATACTAAACCAGGTAAAGCTGGTTTTGAATGTTTTAAAGCTTGTTATGAAGCAGGAGTAAACTTTAAAGCAACAGGTGACTGTTTAATTATTGCTCCACAATTTATTTGTGAAGAAAAACATATTGATGAAATTATTGATAAACTGAGAACAGGTATCACTAACTATCAAAAAAACCAAAAAAACTAATTAAATTTATACATATAATTAAAGAAAGTAGCGTTATGAAAATAGGTGTACCTAAGGAAATCAAGCCACAAGAGCATAGAATTGGATTAACCCCAGAAAGTGTAAAAACTTTGATATCTGAAGGTCACGAAGTAATAGTGGAAAATAACGGTGGTTTCGAAGCTGGCTTTGAAAATGAACAATACACAAGTGTAGGAGCTAAAATTGCTAACTCAGCTGCCGACATATTCAATGATGCTGAAATTATAGTTAAAGTTAAAGAGCCGCAAAAAGTCGAGGTAGATATGATTAGAGAAAATCAAATTGTATATACTTATCTTCATCTTGCTGCTGCAAAAGAATTAACTGAAGGATTAATTAAATCTAAAAGTATTAACATTGCATATGAAACTGTAACAGATGACAATGGAAGATTACCTTTGCTAGCGCCAATGAGTGCAGTTGCAGGTAGAATGTCTGTTCAAGCAGGAGCTCATTGTTTAGAGAAAAATCAAAAAGGAAGAGGTCTTCTATTAGGTGGAGCACCAGGAGTTGCTCCTGGCAAGGTTGTTATTTTGGGTGGTGGAGTTGTAGGTGAAAATGCAGCAGTTATTGCAACTGGCATGCAAGCCCAAGTTCATATTGTTGATAAATCTGAAGCAAGATTAAAACAACTCGTTGAAATGTTTGGGGATAAAATAATTCCAGAGCAAAGTGATAAAATTGATTTAAATAAATTAGTTTCAGAAGCTGATCTTTTAGTAGGTGGTGTTTTAATTCCAGGTGCTGAAGCTCCTAAATTAGTTACTAGAGACATGATTAAATTAATGAAACGTGGATCAGTTATTGTAGATGTTGCAATTGATCAAGGTGGATGTGTTGAAACAAGTAAACCAACTACTCACGGAGAGCCTACTTATATTGTTGATGATGTTGTTCATTATTGTGTAGCTAATATGCCAGGAGGAGTTCCAAGAACTTCAACACTAGCACTAAACAATGCAACTCTACCTTTTTTAGTTAAACTTGCTAATAAAGGTTACCAAAAAGCACTAGGAGAAGATAAAAACTTTTTGGCTGGATTAAATGTTCACAAAGGTCATGTAACATATAAAGCGGTAGCAGATGTTTTTGGACATGATTATGTTGCGCCAGATGAGGCTATTAAAATCTAATTAAATGGAAAAAGCTTTACCAAGCAGCACAAAAGTTGTTGTAATTGGTGGAGGTGTTGCTGGATGTTCAGTTGCTTATCATTTAGCAAAATTTGGTTGGAAAGACACAGTTCTTCTTGAAAGAGATCAACTAACATCAGGAACTACTTGGCATGCTGCTGGATTGGTTGGGCAATTAGGTGCAACTGCTACAATTACAAAACTTAGAAAATATTCACTTAATCTTTATAAAGAACTTGAAAAAAAAACTGAACTTTCAACAGGGCTTAAACAAAATGGAGCAATAACTGTTGCAAGTTCAAAAGAAAGACTTCAAGAATTATTAAGACAAGCAACTTCCGCTCAACTTTTTGACGTAAATGTTGAAGTTTTAGATAAACAAAAAGTTAAAGATTTATATCCTGTAATTAATGATCAAGATATTTTGGGTGGTGTTTATATGCCTGAAGATGGTCAGGCAGATCCGGTAGGAGTTACAAATGTGTTGGCTAAGGCTGCAAAAATGGAAGGGGCTAAGATATTTGAAAAAT
>CABXKF010000034.1 GCA_902512765.1 uncultured Pelagibacteraceae bacterium
ACCATTTTATTTATTAGCCATGATTTACCAGTGGTCAGACAAATGTGTGATAGAATTGGAGTATTAAAAGACGGTAAATTGTGTGAGGTAGCTAAAACTGAGGAACTCTTTTTGAAGCCCAAACACGATTACACAAAAAAACTTTTACACTTAATGCCTAAAATTGAGTCTATTTATAATTAGTTTTAGGTGGCCTAAAATGAGCTAATATTAAGAGTAATTTAAGTTATTATTTTGCATTCTCTCTTATAGATTGTATTATACATTCTCAAAAAAATTTTGTTATGAGCGATAAAGATAAAGTATTTATATTTGATACTACTATGCGTGATGGTGAACAATCACCAGGTGCGTCTATGAGTTTAGAGGAGAAAATTCAAATTTCTAGAATTTTTGATGAGCTTGGCATTGATATCATTGAAGCCGGCTTTCCAATAGCATCGCCCGGTGATTTTGAAGCCGTAAAAGCAATAAGTAAAATTGTAAAAAATTCAATTCCTTGTGGATTATCGAGAGCTAGCAAGAAAGATATTGATGCGTGTCACGAAGCGTTAAAAGCAGCTCCAAGATTCAGAATTCATACTTTTATTTCAACAAGTCCATTACATATGAAACATAAGTTGAATAAAACTCCAGAACAAGTTTTGGAATCCATTAAAGAAAGTGTGACCTATGCAAGAAATTTAACTGATGATGTTGAATGGTCATGTGAAGATGGCACAAGAACTGATATGGATTTTATGTGTAAAATAGTTGAGCTTGCAATAAGCAGTGGTGCTAAAACAATTAATATTCCAGATACAGTTGGTTATACAATTCCATCAGAGTTTACAAAAATTATTTCAACATTAAAAAATAAAGTTCCAAATATTGATAAAGCAATTCTATCTGTTCATTGTCACAATGATCTAGGATTAGCAGTAGCAAATTCTTTGGCTGGTGTTGAGGCAGGGGCTAGACAAGTAGAATGTACAATAAATGGAATTGGTGAGAGAGCGGGCAATGCAGCTCTTGAAGAAATAGTTATGGCTATTAGAACAAGAAATGATCTGATGCCATACTCAACTGGAATTAAAACTGAATTATTAAGCAAAGCTTCAAA
Source organism: uncultured Pelagibacteraceae bacterium (assembly GCA_902512765.1). GTDB lineage: Bacteria > Pseudomonadota > Alphaproteobacteria > Pelagibacterales > Pelagibacteraceae > Pelagibacter. Next base: position 1,103 of record CABXKF010000034.1, read on the forward strand.
AATAGTTTCAAATGCAACCTTCCCAGTTCAATTTAACAAAGCGATTGTTGGAAAAAATGCATTTGCTCATGAGGCGGGTATCCACCAAGATGGAATGCTAAAGAATAGAGAAACTTATGAAATTATGACACCAGAAAGTGTAGGTGTTAAAAAAACATCTTTAGTGATGGGCAAGCATTCTGGAAGACATGCTTTTAAAGAAAAACTTAATGATCTTGGTTATGCTGATGTAACTGATGATGTGATTCAAACTGCTTTTGGAAAATTCAAAGTTTTAGCAGATAAAAAGAAACATGTTTATGACGATGATATAATGGCATTGGTCGATGATAGTCTTATTACTGATAATCAGATAAATGCGATTAATTTAAAATCTTTGAAAGTTTTTGCAGGAACAGGTGAACCTCAAAGAGCTGAAATGACTTTGGATGTTTATGGTGAAGTTAAAAAAACCTCAGAAACGGGTGATGGTCCTGTTGATGCAATATTTAAATGCATAAAAGTTTTATACCCCCATGACGTAAAATTACAATTGTATCAAGTTCATGCAGTAACAGAGGGAACAGATGCACAAGCAACAGTAAGTGTTAGAATTGAAGAAAAAGGAAAAACAACAGTTGGGCAAGCAGCAGATACAGACACATTAGTTGCATCTGCCAACGCATATTTAAGCGCATTAAATAAAATGATTATTAAACGAGATAAAACAGCTCCAATGGAGCAAGAAAATGAAAAAGTGAGAGGTATATAAAATGGGACTATTCGACAGAGTTAAAAAAATTTGGAGTCAAGATATGGCAATTGATCTTGGAACTGCTAACACACTAGTTGTTTTAAAAGGTCAAGGGGTAGTTCTAAATGAACCCTCTGTTGTTGCAATAGTTGATCAAAATGGAAAAAAAAATGTATTGGCAGTTGGTGATGAAGCAAAAACAATGCTTGGAAGAACACCTGGAAATATAAGTGCAATCAGACCTTTAAGAGACGGTGTAATCGCAGATTTTATCGTTACTGAAGAAATGATAAAACATTTTATTAAAAAAGTTCATAAGGGAAGTACATTTGCAAATCCAAGAATTTTAATTTGTGTTCCAACAGGCTCAACACCGGTTGAAAGAAAGGCAATTCAAGATAGTGCACTTGCTGCAGGCGCCAGAAGAGTTCAATTAATTGAAGAACCTATCGCTGCTGCTATTGGTGCTGGACTTCCAATTTCTGAGGCAACAGGTTCTATGGTTGTAGATATAGGTGGTGGAACAAGTGAGATAGCTGTTATGTCTTTAGGTGGGTTGGTTTACTCTAAATCTTTAAGAGTCGCTGGTGACGCTATGGATACTGCAATTGTTAATTACATGCGAAAAGAATACAATCTTTTAATTGGAGACGGCACTGCTGAAAAAATTAAAAAAGAAATGGGTACTGCATTAGCATCAGGTAAAAATACATACCCAGTTAAAGGTAGAGATCTTAGATCTGGTACACCAAAAGAAGTAAATATTACAGAAGAAGATACTGCAGAAGCATTAAATGACATAATGAAAGAAATGATTAATGCCATTAAACAAGCCTTAGAAAATACACCTCCAGAATTATCTGCTGACTTAGTTGATATGGGATTAACATTAACAGGTGGTGGAGCATTATTGAAAAATATTGATAAAAGGTTTGCAAAAGAAACAGGTTTACCAGTCCATGTTGCGGATGATCCATTATCTTGTGTTGCAGTTGGTACTGGAAAAGCGTTAGATCAAGAAGAAACATTTTCCACTATGTTATCTGAATATTAAGATCTATGGCTTCAAGCAGAGATGATTTTGTAATTGCAATTAGATCTGCTTTTTTAAAAAAAAGTTATCAGCAAAAATTTTCATTACTAACTTATATATTTTTATCCTTTGTTATAATAATATTAGGAAGTTTAAATTTTAAAGCTGTTCAATATATAAAAATAGGTATTAACGAAGTTGTTTATCGCTCATCTTTTATTGCCTCTTCTCCAGAAAAATATTTTAAAGATGTAAGAATTAAAATAGAGGAACATTTTAACTTTTATAATCAGTATAAAAAAAATGAAATTGAATTAAAAAAATTAAAGGAAAATAAACTATCTAACGATTTTTTAGTTTTAGAAAATAATAAATTAAGAGAACTAATTAACGAAACAGTACAGTCAGAAGATGTGTACGCGAAGGTTTTAGTCGACAAAGACAGTCCTTATTTAAAATCAATTATTTTAAACAAAGGTTCAAAAGATAATGTCAAAATTGGTATGGCAATTGTAGATGGTATCTATTTAGTGGGTAAAATAATTGAAGTAAATTATACCAATTCTAGAGCGTTACTCTTATCTGATTTAAATAGTAAAATTCCAGTTTTATTAGAACCAATAGATATTCATGCTGTGGTCTCTGGAACAGGAAAAAATCATGGTGTCATTGAATACACTAAAGATGAATATAATCAGAAAATAGATGGCAAAGAAATGATTGTTTATACCTCTGGATATGGTGGTTTATTTAAATCAGGCTTACCAGTAGGCAAAATATTCACTGATAATATAAATAAAGAAAATAAAGTAAATTTCTTTTCTGATTTTAGACAATTAGATTATGTAAAAATCGTTTCTTATGACATCGGGAGCGGTAATTAATGTCGTCACTTAATAAATATAATCTCACAAAATCATTATTGTTTTATCTTCCTGTATTTTTTTTATTTTTATCTGTATTAAATGAAATTGATTTTAATTACTTAGAAGTTAAATATTTTTCATTAAACATAGCTCATATTTTAATATTTTATTGGACATTAAAAAACCCAAGATATTTAAACTATGGGTCAATATTCCTAGCAGGTTTAGTTAACGATGTAGTAGTTGGTTTACCAGTAGGTATTAGCAGTTTTTGTTATCTGTTAATCTGTGCAGTAACAGCATATTTGAGAAATATTACCATTACACCAAAATTTATAAATGATTGGATATCATTGTTATTTACCATTTCATTAGTTAACTCTATCCAAATTATAACTTTAGATTTTATATTCACAATTGAAGTTAACTATTTAAGGTACATGATAAATTCAGGTTTCACTTTTATTTTTTATCCAATCTTTTTATTTTTATTTAATATTTTAGAAAAAAAAATCACAATTGAGAAAAATGATTAAAAGAAATTTTGGTATAAGAAAATCAGATATTATAAATCGACGAATGTTTATAATTGGTACAGCTAAGTTAATTATTTTTAGCGGATTAATTGCTCGTTTATTTTCATTGCAAATTAATGATAACAAAAAATATTTAACACTATCTGACAAAAATAGAATTAGAGAGTGGAAACTGCCTCCTACACGAGGAAATATAATTGATTATTTTGGAAATATAATTGCTGGAAATTTAAAAGTATATCAATTGCACATTATTCCTGAACAGGTTGAAAATTTTAATTATCTTCTTTCAAGATTAAAAGTAATTTTAAACTTAAGTTCAAAAAAAATTGAAAAAATAAAAAAAAAAAGAAAACAATTGAAGCCATGGGAAAGTTTAATTATTTCAGAAAATTTAAGTTGGGACGAATTTTCAAAAATTAACAATTATCTGTATGAATTGGCAGGAGTAAAACCTGTCATGACTATTTCAAGAGATTATCCGTTTGACGACATTTATACCCATGTATTAGGGTATGTAAGTCAACCTGATGAAGATGATATTTTAGCAAATAAAGTGATTCAAGAAAAATTTGTTCCAGGAATAAAGATTGGAAAGTTGGGATTAGAAAAAACTTTAGAAAATGATTTAATTGGTGTGAATGGTATACAAAGATATGAGGTCAATGCTTATGGTAAAAGAATAAATCATCTTGAGTATCAAAAAGGTAAGCCAGGCTCAAAAATAAGGATTACAATCGATACAGAAGTACAAAAATTATCTGCTAAATTATTAGCTGGTAAAGCTGGCTCAATAAGTGTGATGGATATTTATACAGGTGAAGTAATTGCGATGTATTCATCTCCCTCATACAACCCAAATTCTTTTTTATTTGGCATAAGTCAAGATGAGTGGCAATTGATTAGAAACAACCCATTAAAGCCATTAATTAACAAAACTATTTCAGGACTTTATTCACCAGGCTCAACTATCAAACCAATTGTTGCTTTATCAGCTTTAGAAAATGGAATAATCGACACTAAATTTAAGGTTAACTGTAAAGGTAAAATGGAATTACACGGCCAAACTTTTCACTGTTGGAAAGAAAGAGGGCATGGTTATGTTTCCTTAAAAAATGCTATGAAACAATCATGTGATACCTATTTTTATGAAGTAGCAAGAAAACTTGGTGTAGATAGATTAAAAATTACTGCTGATAAATTTGGTTTAGGAAAAAAAGTTCTAGGAGAATATTTTGAAAATGAAAAAACAGGTCAGTTCCCTGATACAAAATGGAAAATAAATAACCTTGGTAAAGGTTGGGTATTAGGTGAAACTTTAATCACTGGTATTGGTCAAGGATATACTCAAACAACTCCTATTCAACTTTGCTTAATGACAGCTCAAATTGCCAATGGTGGTTATAAAATTAAGCCTAAAATTTTAACTGACGATAATCAACTAACATCTGAACAAGTTAAAAAAGCTATGCAGGATAGTAAACTGAACAACTCTTATGATCCATTATATGATGATCAAAAAAATATTAACATTATTCAAGAGGCAATGTTTAGTTCAACCAATGAATTAAGAGGAACTTCATACAAGTCGCGAATAGAGGATCCAAAATATCAATTTGCAGGTAAAACTGGAACTGCTCAGGTTAAGTCAATAAGTAAAAGAGAGCGAGAGCTTGATCTTAAAACTTTTCAAATACCATATGAAGAGAGAGATCATGCTTTATATGTTGCTTTTGGTCCATATAAAAATCCAAGATATGCAGTTAGTATTATTGTAGAGCATGGTGGCTCAGGAAGTTCAGCTGCAGCACCAATAGCAAAAGAATTATTTAAATTAATAGTTGATCGTCACGAATATAGAAAAAAACTACCAGACTACAAAGAGTTTAATATTTAAATGTACCAGTATAAACGATTAAATTCAGATCAAAATTTTTTTCAAAAAATTAAAAATTTAGATTTTATTTTATTGTTTTGTATAATTATCTTATCAGCATTAAGTGTTTTTATAATGTATTCTACTGATGGGGGTGAATTTCTTTACCATACAAAAAGTCATTTAATAAAATTAATAGTTTTTTTTATTTTGATGTTAGTGATTTCTTTTTTTAATATTAAGTTTTGGCATCTATGTTCTTATTTTTTATATGGAGCAATCATTTTATTACTTATTTGGGTTTCTTTATATGGAGTAAAAGTATCAGGATCACAAAGGTGGATTAATTTATATTTTTTAGTTTTACAACCATCAGAATTAATGAAAATAGGAATTATTTTATGCCTTGCAAAATATTATCATCGTGTGAGCATTGAAAAAGTAAATTCATTCACTAGTATCTCT
>CABXKF010000035.1 GCA_902512765.1 uncultured Pelagibacteraceae bacterium
AATTCTTCAAAATGATAACCTTCAACTCCCATCACAACGTTACCATACATTTGAATAAATCTTCTATAACTGTCTTTAGCAAATCTTCCATTAGAAGTTTTTGCAGACAATGCATTTACCGTTTTATCATTTAAACCAAGGTTTAAAATTGTATCCATCATACCAGGCATCGATACTCTAGCTCCCGATCTTACAGAAAGAAGTAAAGGATTCTTTAAATCACCAAATTTTTTACCAACATCTTTTTCAATTACTTTTAATTCTTTTTTAATTTGTGATACTAAATTTTTATTCAATTTTTTTTTATCTCTATAAAAAAGTTCACATACTTTAGTTGAAATTGTAAACCCTGGAGGAACTGGAAGGCCCATTCTTCCCATTTCAGATAAATTGGCACCTTTGCCCCCTAAAAAATTTTTAGGGTTTTTTACCTTTTTACTATCCTTAGATTTGAAATTTAAAATTAGTTTTTTCATTAATGGGAATCTATTAGAGAAAAATTAACATAATAATCGAATGTTTTACATAACATTTGAATTAGTTCCAGTCTGTTTTTCTTAATCGCAGGGTCTTCCTCATTTACAATTACATTGTCAAAGAAATCAAAAACTACTTTTTTAGACTCTGCTAAATTAGCAAGCGATTGCTCAAAATTCTCGTCTTTATTGATGCTTTGGAAATATTTTCTTAATTCATTAATTTTTTTAAACAAATTTTTTTCAAGTTCTGTTTTAAAAATACCAGGATCAGTTGTATTTGATAGGTCAAGTTTATCATCTTTTAATTCATCATCTAATATACTTGATGCTCTTTTATAGCTTGAAATAAGATCAATTCCATTTGGTTTATTTATAATTTTATTTAAAGTTTTAGCTTTACCAAAAATAACTACAGATTGATCTAAGTTACCAGAGTTTGTTGAGGCTTGAATAATATCATGACGAATTTTCTCATCTTTCATGTAATATTTTAATCGATCCATAAAAAAATCAACTAATTCATTTTGCATAGACTTGTTTTCAAATTCAAAACCTTGATCCATGTATAAACTGGATGTATAACTAATTAAGTCTCTTATTTTAAAATCTTTTTTATTCTCAACTATTGTTTTAATTACTCCTAAAGCCAATCTTCTTAGAGCAAATGGATCTTTAGAGCTTGTAGGCTTTTGATTTATTCCAAAAAAACCAACTAACGTATCTATTTTATCGGCTAACGATAGTGCAATACTGTAAGGTTTTTTTGGTATTTTTGAATTTAATCCTGCTGGTAAATATTGTTCACTAATAGCTTTACAAATATCTTTATCAAAGCCCTGTGCTTCTGCAAAATAACCCCCCATAATTCCTTGGAGTTCTGGAAACTCTCCAACAAGTTCAGAAACCAAATCTACTTTGCAAATAGATGCAGATAATTCAACCATATCTTTACTGATTAACAATTCATCTGAAAGCATCCCCCCAAGTTTTCTCATTCTTTGAACTTTGTCAAAATATGTTCCAAGACCTTTAAAATAATTCATAGATTTTAGTCTTGAAACTCTTTTAACTAAATTTTGCGATTTATCTTTTTGCCAAAAAAACTCAGCGTCACTTAACCTAGCCTCTACAACTCTTTCATTTCCTAATTTTATAAAACCTTTTGTATCTTTTTTATTTGTGACAACTAAAAATTCATTTGTGATATTTCCTTTTTTATCAAAAGTTGGAAAATATTTTTGATGATATTGCATTGTTATAATCAAAATTTCTTTTGGAATATTAAGAAATTTTCTATCAAATTCACACGATATAACATTTGGTTGATCTGTTAAATCTACAACTTCATCAAGCAGTTTTTGGTTGCTTTCAATCTTTATATTTTTTTTATTTGAAATCTCATTTAATTTTTTTTCTATTAAATCTTTTCTTTGTTCATGATTAATAACAATGTTCAATTTTTTAAAAAAACTGTTGTATTCCTTAAAATCAATAAATGTTTTTTTATTTTCTTCGTATTCTTTATCAATAAAAGTTGAGTTTGAGGAAGTTAGGTGATGGAAATTAAAAATTAATTTTTTTTTATCAAATAATGCCAGTATTGATTTTAGTGGTCTGCCCCAATTTAACCCAAAATCACCCCATCTCATTGATTTTTTCCATTGAATTTTTTGTAATACTAATGGCACAAACTCTTCTAACAAATCTTGGGTATTAAGTTTTTTAGTTTTTGTTTTAAAAAAATAGAATTCCCCTTTATCTGTTGTTTTTTTAAATAGATCTTTCTTAGAAATATTATTTGATCTTACAAAACCTTCCAGTGCAATTTCTGGTGCTTTTATATTTGGACCCTTTATCTCTTCAGACTTTAAAACTACTTGTTTTTGTACGTTTTCAAATACAATTATCAATCTATTTGGAGTTGAGTATGAAATGCTTTTTTTGAAAGAGATAAATTTCTCAGTAAATAGTTTATTAAAACTATTTAACAATTCTTGTCTTAAATTCTGCTGAAGAGACGAGGGTATTTCCTCACTAAATAATTCTAAAAAAAATTCTGACATCTAGCTTTGACTATCTAGCCAAATACTTGCAGCTGCTTTAGTTATGTCTCGAATTCTACCTATATAACCAGCTCTTTGAGCCACACTTATTGCTCCTCTAGCATCCAAGATATTAAATACATGACTTGCTTTCAGGCATTGATCGTATGCTGGCAATGATAATTTTTTTTCTGCAAGAGATTTTGCTTCTAATTCGTACATATCAAACATTTTAAATAAATTTTCTATATTTGCGTGTTCGAAGTTATATGCAGAAAATTCTTTTTCAGCTTGGTGAAAGACATCATGATACTTTACACCGTCATCATTCCAGATTAGATCATAAACATTTTTCTGTTGCTGTGTAAACATGCATATTCTCTCTAATCCATATGTAATTTCAACTGAAACTGGTTTACATTCAAATCCTGCCATTTGTTGAAAGTATGTAAATTGTGTTATCTCCATACCGTCACACCAAACTTCCCAGCCTAAACCAGCAGCTCCTAATGTTGGACTTTCCCAGTCGTCTTCAACAAATCTAATATCATGCTCATTATGATCAATTCCAATAACTGATAAACTATTAAGATATAGTTTCTTTATATTATCTGGTGAGGGCTTTATTAAAACTTGAAACTGATAATAATGTTGCAGTCTGTTAGGATTATCACCATACCTTCCATCAGTTGGTCTTCTTGATGGCTGAACATAAGCAGCTTTCCAAGGTTTTGGTCCAAGCGATCTAAGTGTAGTAGCAGGATGAAATGTGCCAGCACCAACTTCCATATCGTATGGCTGTAAAACAATGCATCCTTTTTTGCTCCAAAATTTTTGAAGATTAAGAATTGTGTCTTGAAATGATTGGAATTTATTTTGTGGTTTTTTAATTTTAGAAACCATATCTTTGCCAGATTGACCTTTCCTCTAAGATGTTAGCAAATTGATCTACTTGATTACTTGAAGAAGATAATTTTTGACTCAACCATCCTTTAGATTTTTCAAATTTTTTAATTACAACTTCATCACCAAATTTATCTTTTAAAATTTTATGCGCATCTCCTATTCCATCTATCAATCCTAGATCTTTTGCCTTACTACCGGACCAAAATTCTCCTGAAAAAAGTTCAATCTCAGATTTGTTAAGCTTAGATCCTCTACTTTTTTCCACTACATCAATAAAATCTTTATGCAGATCTAATTGGATTTTTTTTAATCTCTCAATATCTTCATTTTTTTCTTCAAGAAAAGGATCTAGTGTGCTTTTGTTTTTTCCAGCTGTGTGAACTCTTCTTTCTACACCAATTTTTTTTATCAACTCTGTAAATCCAAATGAAGAATAGATCACTCCAATGGATCCAATGATTGAACTTGAGTTTGCATAAATTTCATCTCCAGCACATGAAATAAGATATCCTCCAGATGCAGCTACATCTTCAGCAAATACAATAACTTTTTTTTTATTCTTTTTAGCCTGTTCTCTAATGAAACTATAAATTAAGTGTGATTGTACTGGTGACCCTCCAGGTGAGTTTATAGTAATAGCCACACAAGTAGCTTTTTTAAGAGAAAAAGCTTTTTTTATGATCTCTTCTTGACCCGCAAAATCAATCCCTTGTTTAAATTTCCCTGCATTTCCAATAACGCCACTAAGTTTTATATGGGCTACAGTCTTTTTCTTTTTAAAAAAAGAGAACATTTTTATTCCTTATAGAATTATTAATTGAATATATATAGGCTACTTATAATTGAAGAATTAGGTGCGTCAATTGATAAGTAATATATAAAACTCAATTATACTAACTTAAATTGATTATGGGAACTGTAGTACAACTTAAAAAACAAATAAACGACTCATACTTTCAACTCAAAGATTCTGTTGAGGATAAACTGATTTTAACTGAGGAAAAAATTAAATCAAAATTAGCTAGCGATGTTGAGTTGGTGGAAAAAATGACAGGCTATCATATTAAAACTGGTGGAAAAAGATTACGAGCCCTTTTAACTTTAGGTGCTGCAAAATTATGTGGATATTCCAAAGGATCAAGAGACGTCAATCTAGCAGCGTGTGTAGAATTAATTCATAGCGCAACATTAATGCATGATGATGTAATAGATGAAGGTGTTTTAAGAAGAGGAAAAGAAACTCTGAATAAAGTCTGGGATAATCATTCTTCGGTGTTGATTGGGGATTACTTGTTGAGCAGATGTTTCGAAATGATGGTGGAAGATGGAAATTTAGAAATTTTAAAGTTATTATCATCGACTTCTTCGAAGATTGCTCAAGGAGAAGTTTTGCAACTTCAGCACAAAGGTGAGGTTGACATGTTAGAAGAAACTTACTTGAAAATTATTTCAGCAAAAACTGCAGATCTATTTGCAGCAGCAACAAAAGTAGGAGCAATTTTATCAAATTCAGACTCAAAAAAAAAGGATGCTCTTGAATTTTATGGAAGAAATCTTGGTCTCACCTTTCAAATTGCAGATGACACTCTAGATTATAACTCAGATCTCAGATTATTTGGAAAAAAAATTGGTCAAGATTTTTTTGAAGGAAAAATTACTTTACCTGTCATTTTACTTTTTCAAAAAATAGACTTTGATGAAAAAAAGTTATTAATTAATCTTTTTAGAAAAGATACAAGAGATAAAGATGACTTTAATGAAATAGTTTCTTTAATAAAAAAATATAATATTATTAAAGAATGTCATCAAAAAGCCCAACATTATATTAATCTTGCTTCAAATTCTTTAGCTGTATTTAAAGACTCAAAAGAAAAAGATATTCTTAAAAATCTTACTTCATTTAGTTTAGCGAGAAATTTTTAAGGGCTTAATAAAGATTTTATCCAATTTCCACTTTTATCAATAGTATAATTTAATCTTTCATGAATTCTACTATCTCCATCTAACCAAAATTCTATTCTTGTTGGTGATAAATTCCAACCAGACCAATGATTAGGTCTTGGTACATTATTTTCATCATTAAATTTTTGTTTATACTCTTTAATTGACTTTGTAAGTTCCTCTCTATTATTTAGTTCTTTACTTTGTTTTGATGCCCAGGCACCAATTCTACTATCATAACCTCTTGAATTATAATATTGATCGGCCACTTTGTCTTCTACCTGCGTTATCGTTCCACTAACTCTTACTTGCCTTAAAAGGCTTTTCCAATGAAAACACATTGCAGCATAAGGATTTTCTCTAAGTTCGTTTCCTTTCTGACTATTTAAATTAGTATAAAATACAAATCCATTTTGATTAAACTCTTTTAACAAAACTACTCTAACTGAAGGTAGATTGTCCTTATTAGAAGTTGCCAAAGAAAGCGCATTAGGGTCATTGGGTTCCAGTTTTTTAGCTTCATCCATCCATACTTTAAATAGCTGAATTGGATCATCTAGATCTAAAAAACAGTTATTAAGGCCAAGTAAGTTTTTTTGATTCATAATTTAAACAAAATAATCTATATATTATAAATAATGTCATTTAATACTTTTGGAAAGCTATTTCGTTTCTCAACATGGGGTGAATCTCACGGCCCTGCTATAGGTTGTATAGTTGATGGTTGTCCGCCAAACATAAGCATAAATGAACAAGATATACAAATAGAACTGGATCGAAGAAAACCAGGACAATCAAAGTTTACTACTCAACGTAAAGAAGACGATAAAGTTCAAATTTTATCTGGTGTGTTCGATGGAAAAACCACTGGGACCCCTATATCACTTATAATTTTTAACAAAGATATGAGATCAAAAGATTATGGTAATATAAAAGATAAATTTAGACCAGGACATGCTGATTTAACCTATTTTAAAAAATATGGTATAAGAGATTATAGAGGTGGTGGAAGATCTTCTGCAAGAGAGACTGCAGCTAGAGTTGCAGCCGGAGCAATAGCAAAGATTGTTTTACAAAAAAAATTAGGTAAGAAATTTAAAGTCATAGGTGCAGTTACTCAACTAGGAATATTGGGATGT
>CABXKF010000036.1 GCA_902512765.1 uncultured Pelagibacteraceae bacterium
TTTTGGTACTCATGCAATTTTTCAAAAAAAAGTAAATTTTAAAAATTTAGGATTAATCATTATAGATGAGCAGCATAAATTTGGTGTTAACCAAAGAAAACGTTTGTCTGATAAAGGTGGCAAAAATTGCGATGTATTATTAATGACCGCTACACCAATACCAAGAACTTTAACAATGACCATGTATGGAGATATGGATCTTTCTATTATAAGAGAAAAACCTAAATCAAGAAAACCTATTAAAACTTATAGTAAATTAGAAAGTAAAATTGATGATGTTATTAAGTTTATTAAAAAAGAAATACAACTAGGCAATCAAATCTTTTGGGTTTGCCCTTTAATAGAAGAGTCAAAAAAAATAGACCACTCTTCAGCTGTTAAAAAGTTTGAGTATTTAAATAAACTTTTTCCAAATCAAGTATCTCTACTTCATGGTAAGACTAATATAGAGGATAAGGAGATTATATTGGATAATTTTTTGAAAAAAAAATTTAAAATATTAGTATCCACAACGATTATTGAGGTTGGTATAGATTTTCCTAATGCAAACGTAATTATAATAGAAAATGCAAACAAATTTGGATTATCACAATTGCATCAATTAAGAGGTCGAGTTGGTAGAGGCAATAAAGATTCTGCCTGTATATTAATGTTCAAATCAAATTTAAGTAATAATGCAAAAAAAAGAATTAACATTCTAAAGGAGTCTAATGATGGTTTTTATATATCCGAAGAAGATATGAAAATTAGAGGATTTGGTGATATATTAGGATTTAAGCAAAGTGGTATTAAAAATTTTAAATTAGCTGATCCAATACACAATAATGATCTTTTTCTGTTGGCAGAAAAAGAGATTAAAAGAATAGAAAATAATAATGAAAATATAGGTAAGTTTAAACCACTTATTAAATTATATGATAGAGCAGATATTATAAATGATATTGCTTAAGATTCTTTTTTTGAAGTACCTGCAGAAACAATAAATTTAGAAGCCTCTTCAAAATTCATATCTAAAAAAATCACATCATCAACAGGAAACATTAATAAAAAACCACTTGTTGGGTTTGGTGTGGTTGGAACAAAAACATTGATGAGTTTTTTGTTAGTTTTATCTGACATTTCACCTTTATTCTCTTTAGTTGCAAAACCAACTGCCCAAACATCTTTTCTTGGGTATTCGACCAAAACAACACTTTTTTTTGTATCATCTTTTTTAGAAAAAGTTTCAGTCATTTGAACGACTGCTGAATAAACAGTTCTTAGAAAAGGAATTCTTTTAAATAAATCATCAATTAATCCAAGAATTTTTCTACCCAAGAAGGACAAAGATAGCCCGCCTACAATAGTTATTAATAATATAGAAATCAAAATTTCTACACCAGGGATGTCAAAAGGCAAATAGTGATTAGGGTTAAGATTTTTAGGAATTAATTTTGAGGATATGCCTATTAAGAATTTACTAAGATATATAGTAAATCCAATAGGAATTAATACAACTACACCTGTAATAAAGTAGTTCCTGAGTGTTAAAGATAAAGATTTTCTTTTAGATTTTTTATTCATATTTTAGTTAAAACTTGAATAAATTACAAAAGCTATCGCAACAATAAATAATACTAATAAAATTTTATTATTCAGATTCATAATAAAATGATAATAACAACTATATATGAAAATGAATAGAAGAAAATTTTTGTCTTATGTTGGTTGTGGTTGCTGTGGCTTTATCATGCCCTCTTGCACAACTGCTCCGATTACTGAAAGAAAACAATTAAAAATTGTTTCTGAAGCAAGACTAAATGCTCGAGCAGCTCAAATATATGAAAAAGTCAAAGAAAAAGAAAAAATGAGCGATGACAAAAAAACATTAAATAAAATTAAAGAAATTGGTAAAAAAATGGAAGACTCAATTTCTGAATACTTTGATAGAGAAAATTTAGATGACCCAACTAGAAACTTTGATTGGGAATATATATTAATAGATAAAAAGAAAGTACGTAATGCGTGGTGCATGCCTGGAGGTAAGATAGCTGTTTATACAGGTATTCTAGATGCAACAAAAAATACTAATGGTTTAGCAGCTGTGATGGGTCATGAAATTGCCCATGCTGTTGCAAAACATTCTGTTGAAAGAGCTAGTAGAGGTACTTTGTTAAATGTAGGTACTAGAATTATTGATATAGCAAGTGGCGGTGTATTATCTGACATTAATAGAACAACTGGCCAAAATACAGTTGGTTTATTAGCACAACTTGGAATTTTAAATCCTTTCAATAGAAAACAAGAAAGTGAAGCAGATTATCTTGGAATGATATTTTCCTCACTATCAGGATACGATATTAGAGAAACTGTTAAAATTTGGGAACGAATGAAAGAATTAAACAAAGGTAAAGAACCTCCTGAGTTTATGAGCACTCATCCATCATCCGATAATAGAATTCGTGATTTAAATGAAAAGATGAACGAAGTAATATTAGATTATCCACCAATTAAACTAAGTTAAATTTAAATAGTGGTGAGCCCTGATGGACTCGAACCATCGACCCATTCCTTAAAAGGGAATTGCTCTACCAACTGAGCTAAGGGCCCCCAAATATTCAAATTGAATAGTTGTTGTATACAGAATTATTCTAATTTTTCAAACGTCAAATTGAACAAAAAAATAGATATCTTTTACAACTTATCTATGTATTTATCATGAAATTGATCAAAAGTACCTTCTGAGATATTTTTTCTTATAGCTGACATTAATTCTTGATAAAAATTAATATTATGTAGAGTTAGTAACATTGATGCTAAAATTTCATTAGTATTAAACAAATGGTTTAAGTAATTTTTTGAATATTTATTGAGACTTAAATTGTTACAATCAGTATCTAAAGGAGTATTGTCTGTTTGATATTTGTTATTTTTAATGTTTATTCTTCCATTCCAAGTAAATGCTAAACCAGTTCTTCCCGATCTTGTTGGTAAAACACAATCAAACATATCTATACCTCTTTTAACTGCTCCAATTATATCTGAAGGTGTCCCTACACCCATGAGGTAATGAGGTTTTTCATCAGGTAAATGTTCTTTAACATCATCTAGTACATCAAACATTTCTTTTTGAGACTCTCCTACCGCTAAACCACCCATTGCATAACCATCAAATTCAATTTTAATTAATTCCTTTAGTGATTTAATTCTTAAATCTTTAAATAAGCCACCTTGGACAATGCCAAAAAGAGCTTTGTGTGGATTTTGACCAAAAGCTTTTTTCGATCTATTTGCCCAGTAAAGAGACAAATCCATTGATTTTTTTATCAGTTCATAATCATCAGATTTTCGGGGGCATTCATCCATTATCATAATTATATCGGAATTAAGGCCTAATTGAATTCTTATGCTTTCTTCAGGGCTTAAAAAAAACTTTTTACCATCAACATGTGAATTGAAAATTGCTCCTTTTTCTCTGTCAATTTTATTTAACTTAGAAAGGGACATTACTTGAAACCCACCAGAGTCGGTAAGAATTGGCAAATCGCAGTTCATAAAATTATGAAGACCTCCTGCTGATTGGACTCTTTCAACACCTGGTCTAATCATTAAATGATATGTGTTTGATAATATAATTTCTGATCCAGTTTTCTTTATGTCATCGATGGTACAAGCTTTAACCGTAGCTTGAGTGCCAACAGGCATAAAAGCGGGCGTATTGATATTTCCTCTGTGGGTTTCAATTAAACCACGTCTAGCAAATTTATCTTTTTTTAAAACATTAAAGGCAAAAGATTTTAATGCCATTTAAAGAAATTATAATGATTTAAAACTTATAATCTTATCCGGATCTGATACAGAACCGTTATTACTCTCATCACCTCTTTTAATTTTATCCACTAAATCCATACCCTCTAAAACTTTTCCAAAAACTGTATATTGTCTATCAAGGAACGGTGCAGGTTTAAAACATATAAAGAATTGACTATTTGCACTATCAGGATCGGAAGATCTTGCCATAGATAATGTTCCTCTATCGTGTGGTACACTACTAAATTCTTGTTTTAAATCAGGTAAATCAGAACCACCCATTCCAGCTCTTCTTAAATCAAAATCATTTGAGTCTGATTTCCCAAACTTTACATCACCTGTTTGAGCCATAAACCCGTCGATAACTCTATGAAAAACAACATTATCGTATTGTCCTCCGTCAGCTAATTCTTTAATTCTTTTAACATGATTGGGAGCTACATCTTCAAATAACTCAATTTTCACATCTCCATCTTTTAGTTTTAAAATCATTATATTCTCCTGCGCTATTGATTGATTGGTAAATAAAAAAAATAAAATAAATATATTTGTTAAAATTCTATTCATATTTTTCTTTTAAAGACTTAATTGTACTTTTGGTAGTAAATTTTTTAATATCACCATTTAATTTTACAATTTCTTTTACAAATCTTGATGAGATTATTTGATTTTCTACATCAGACATTAAAAAATTGTTTCAATATTGTTATTAAGTTTTCTATTCATACCAGCTAATTGAAATTCATATTCAAAATCCGAGACGGCTCTTAAGCCACGTAGAATTATATTGGATCTATATTTTTTACACAAATCAGTTGTAAGAGAGCTGAATGAAACTACTGATATTTTTTTTCTATTTAGTTTTAAATCAATGAATAAAGCTTTATTAACGATATCTATTCGCTCCTCAGAATTAAATAGATAGTTTTTATTACTAACATTAGAAACTCCAACAACAATTTTATCAAATAGTTTTAATGCTTTTTTAATTACATCTATATGTCCGTATGTAATTGGGTCAAATGTACCTGGGTAAATAGCTGTCTTG
The DNA here is from genome assembly GCA_902512765.1 of uncultured Pelagibacteraceae bacterium. Classification (GTDB taxonomy): domain Bacteria; phylum Pseudomonadota; class Alphaproteobacteria; order Pelagibacterales; family Pelagibacteraceae; genus Pelagibacter. The sequence goes on from CABXKF010000036.1 coordinate 4,838, forward strand.
TTCATTAAATTAGATTATCATCAATTTTAATTGCAGATACCACTTTTTCTTCACCTGATAATTTTATAATTCTTACTCCTTGAGTATTTCTACCTGCTGTCCTAATTTCTTTAACAGCAACTCTTATTACTCTTCCTTTATTTGTAGAAATAAGTATTTCGTCACCTTCAAAAACTGGGAATGATGATGTAATATTTCCATTCCTTGGTGAATTTACAATTCCAATTATACCTTTGCCACCTCTATTAGTAACTCTATAATCTATATGAGAAGTTCTTTTTCCATACCCATTCTCACTTATTGATAAGACAAATTTTTCTTTAGCTTTGATCTCAGATTTTTCATCTTTAGATTTTTTGCCATTTTTTTTTGTTTTATCGTTATTAATAACTGACAGAGATACAATCTGGTCATTTGAGGCAAGCTCTATACCCTTAATACCTTTAGATGATCTTCCTTTAAATACTCTTAATTTTTTAGCTTCAAATCTTATACATTTACCAAACTTTGTGCTCAAAATAACATCTTGATCATCTTGACAAATTTTAACTCCTACAATTTTATCATTATTGTCAAGTTTCATTGCAATTTTTCCTGACGCATTAATTGATGAAAAATCTTCCAAACTATTTTTCCTAACTTTCCCTTGTGCTGTAGCAAAAATTATTTGGTAATTTTTAGACTCAGTCTCATTTTCTGGCATTGGCATTATAGAACTAATAGATTGGTGGTTTTTTAAAGGTAAAATATTAAACAATGATTTACCTTTTGAGGTTGTGGAACCCTCAGGAATTTTCCATGCCTTAACTTTATAAACTAGTCCTTCAGTAGAAAAGAAAAGGACTGATGTGTGTGTGTTAACTGATAATGTCTGGATAACAGAATCTTGATCTCTTGTAGTAATACCAGATTTACCTTTACCACCTCTTTTTTGTTGTTTAACTCCATCCAATGATCCTCTTTTTATATAACCCTGTAGTGTAACAGTAATGATTACAGACTGTTTTTGAATAGTTTCCTCAATGTCATAATTTAA
>CABXKF010000037.1 GCA_902512765.1 uncultured Pelagibacteraceae bacterium
CAATTTGAATAGCATTAAGAGCTATGTGTACTATTGAAAAAGTAGAGGCATAGGGATTAAAAAAGTTAATTAATCGTAAAAAATATATATATACAATATCTATGAAATTTTTAGGCTGATTTACCCAAGTTTCAGGACGGTCATGAATTATCATACCATTCTTTACCATATCGGTATAGAAATCTACTTTAGCAATATTATCAAAATAAAATTCAATAAACAAATAAACTAAACTCAATAAAAAAGGTGTAGAAATAAATGTTATCAAAATAAATAATAAAATATTTTTTTGTTTCATGAAGATTGGAAATTTTGAAATAATAATAAAAGATAAAATTGCGAAGACCGCAGAAATTGAAGAGGGTCTTGAAGCAAGCAATAAAAATATAATTATAGAGAGTTCTAAATAATTAATCTTATCCTTAATAATTCCTTTTATAATAAAATATACACTAAGAAGAACTAGAAATGCATAAATCATGTCTGAGAGTATGAATTTTGGCCATATTAACATATCAACAGAAGCAACTATTAGCGGTAACGTTAAAGATATTAAAACTGGCCTCACTTTAATTAGTAAAAGGCTTTTTACAAAAATAATTAGAGAAAAAAATACAAATGATAAATTTAATATTAAAAAAGCAAATTGCCATTCATTAACAAAAATAACTTTACATAAAGCAATTAATACTACTGGGACTGAATAAAAAAATAGAGATGGCATATTAAAATTTTTATCTATAGAAAAAAATTCATATAAGTTAAAATCTAACCTAATTAAGTCATCCGCCCATCTAGAAAATCTTTTCGAATCAGTAGACATCGAGTACCCAGAATTTAAATGATAGTAAGCAATTAATGAAAAACATACTACAATTGCAATATATAAAAGCATGTTTTCATATTTCCATTGAGTAGAAAAAATATTTTTCATCTAAATTGTGTGATTCTGTTTATCAATTAATTAAATATTTAAATTAAAATTTCACAAAATATTTATACTTTAATATTGTAATTAATGCTCTTATTGCATCATAAAATTGTATTTTTTTACCTTCTACAACTGTTCTGCCTTTATAAGAAATAGGTACTTCTTTAATTGATTCATTTAATAAAGAAATTTTTGTAGTAACTTCGGGGCAGAAAGCATAATCATTTTCTTGTAAATTTAATTTCATAAAAATATCACTTTTAAATACTTTATAGCATGTGTGTGCATCTGTAAGTTTTTGATTATTTAAGAAATTTGAGACTATAGTTAATACATGATTCCCAAATGTTGTGAAATTAGAGATAAACATGTCGCTATTATATCTTTTTTTATTTAAAACTCTCGATCCATAAATAACTCTTGAGTTATTTGATATCATTATTTTAATTAATTTATTTAGATCTGCGGGGTTATATTCGAGATCAGCATCTTGAATGGCAACAATACTTCCCTTGATATAAGGAATAGCTGATTTAATTGCCGCTCCTTTTCCTAAATTTCTTTTATGAAAAATTATTTTATCAATATTTTTAATCTTTTTAATTATTTTTCTAGTTCCATCAGTTGAGCAATCATCAACAACTATAATTTGTTTATTAAAATAAACATTACTTTTTACTTTTTTGATGATTTTATCAATATAATTTTTTTCATTAAAAACAGGAATTATAATTGTAACTTTATTTTTTGGCATATTTATCGATAGTTATAATGTATAAATGTTTAATAGATGAAATTTTTTAAGTTTTATTAAAATAAATATAATATGAAAAAGTTAAAAAGGTTAATGTGCATAATTGGTAATTATTTACCACCTAAACTTAATTGCTATTTTTATAAACTTGCTGGAGTAAAATTTAATATATCTAAAGTATGGATAGGAAACAACTGTTATTTTGATACTCAGTTTCCAGAGAAAATAATAATTAAAGATAATGTTTGCATTAGTTTTGGAACAACTATTTTATGTCATTTTGATCCTTCTGAAAGTATAAAAAATCACTCTTTTATAAAGTACAAAAAAAAAGTTATACTTGAAGAAGGTGTTTTTGTTGGTCCTAAAACAATTATTATGCCCGGTGTAATTGTTAGAAAAAATACATTTATTAAAGCAGGAACACTTGTTTCAAAATCAACAACTGAAAATACAATTGTATATGGAAATCCACAAAAACAAAGAGGGACGATATCAAAAAAATTAATTTCTAAAATTAACAAACAAAATAATAAATTCAGTTTTTAAATTATTTCATCATTTTCATGAAAATTTATTAATTCACATATTCTAATAATATCTTTTTCTGATATTTGATCATGTGTTGGTAAACTTAAAACTTTTTTATGTAAATATTCACAATTATAAAAATCTTCTAAATTAGAATTAGGCTTTAAATATCTAATGCTATTTACATACCAAGTACGTCTTATATCATAACCTATTTTTAACAATTCTTTGCTCAAAAATTTATTGTTACTTTTTTTTAACAAAATTGGAAATTCTAAAAATGAATTAATTTTATAATGAATGAAATAGTTAATTCTTAAACTCTTATCTAAATAATTTTCGTATAATTTTACTTTTTCAATCTTACTATTTATTTTTGTTTCTAGACTTTTTAAATTTTCAATTCCTGCTATCGCAAAACTACTTTGAAAGTTGTATTTATAGTGTTCTGGGGTAAAATTAAAAAATTTAGGATGAACATTAGGATTCATTAATTCATCTAATTTGTTGAAAGAAAGCATCAAAATATAATGTGTAAAAAAGTTGTATATGTATTTATTATAAAAAAAATCAATAAACATACAAAAAAATACTAGTTTTAAAGATTTAATAATTGGATAATTAATATTGTTTTTTAAGTTTTGTTCTATTTCATATAATTTTGATGCATCCTTGCAATAAATGGCACCTCCATGAAATGTACAAAGATGTTTCATAATACCGAAACTATAAAACCCATAATCGAATAAAGTTCCAAGAAATTTATGCTCATCAATTTTCGCTCCAAAATTAATCGCAACATCTTCAATAATTTTTATTTTTTCATTATATTTTTTATGAAAATTTAATATATCTTCTTTATTCGAATATAAATGAGTAAGCACTAAACCAGCAGTATTCTCATTTATCTTTTTGTTTAAATCATCTTCTAATGGTAATCCATTTTTTAAATCAATCTCAACATAAACTGGCTTTCCTCCAGCGTAAATAATTGCATTTATTACCTCCGTAAGAGTATAAGGGCAGATAAGAATTTCTTTTTTTTTTTCAGATAAAATTACTTTAAAAATATTAAATGCTGCTACCCTACCTTGGGAAGTTAACAGGATATTTTCTGTAAAAAAATAATTTTTTAAAAGTTTTTTAAAATAATTTTCATTTTTCTTACCTCTATTAAATATTAAGCTAAAAAAAAATTTCAAATAAATTTTTAGGGAGGTATTAATATTGATTCTTGTTTTTTTTATCATTAATAATTATTTTTTTTGATATAAACCTTGCATATAACATCAGAAAATATGTAGGATAATACAACCCTTCCTTTATAGATGAACCATCTATAATATGAATACTTTTAAACTTATATAATTCACAGCAATTTCCTAATAATTTTTTTCCTCTTACGTATTTGTTCTCTAGTGTACTTGTGTAATGAGCGTCAGAACCATTTTCAAGAAATTTTAGATTTTGGGGAAAAAATTCAAACAAATTAAATTGAGATAAATAAGAATTTAATTTTTGTTTTATTGTAAATACTAATTCTTTTCGAATCGGTTTATTACTTGAATAAATCAAAGTTCTATTTTTACGAACATCAACAAACGTATTGGAATAGTTTGACGGTAAAAAAATATTACCCACAAATATAAATTTTTTAATTAATGAAAATAAAATATTAAACTTACTAATACCAAAAAAATAATTTGAAATGTTGTTTAGATGCATAAATGATCCAAAAAATTTTTCTTTTTTGATATGAATATTTAAATTAAGTAAAGGTAAACTAAATTTAATTTTACTTGTTATCTTAAATGGCAATAAAAATGTGAAATACATTAATTTAAGCATTGGAGTATGAAACAGTCTATATTTTTCTGAAAAATTTAGTATTCGATCAGCTAGTATAGTGGAACCAACAGTCCCCGTTGATATTATAACCTTATTAAATCTTAGATTTGTTTTTTTTTTACTATCTGTAATTAATTCATATAATTTTTTTCTTTTAACATTTTTGATAAAAGTATTTGGTATGTAAATAAAGTTTTTATTTTCTAATAATTTTATTATTTCGAATTTTGAATTATATATGTGTTTATTATAAGAACTCAATAAATCAATATTATTATAATCCTTAATAGTTAATTTTTTTGTATTATAATGTTCTATTGCTGGTAAAAATTTAGAAAAATATACAGAACTATTTTTTTTTTTTAATATTTTTTTTATTACTTCTTGTTTAAAGAAAAAATCAAAAAAACTTAAACTGCTTTTATTTAATCTTAGTTCTTTATTTATATTTTTTTGTTCATTTAAAATTTTTTTTCCAAATGGATATTTTTTTAAATAATTTGAGCCTGGTATCTCTAGACCTGCACCCCAAAAATTACTTAAACCACCAGAAATTAAACCACTTACTAAAAAAAAATTTTTTGTTTTGATGTTATATTTTTTTTTAAATTTTTTTAAAGCTCTGGTTAAATATTTGTTATTATACTTAGGGGATTTTTTTATATTAGGTATGAATTTATTTTGTTGTTTTTGCTCAACATTTTCTCTATCTAAAACATTTTCTGAGTCAATTAAATGAACTTTATAATTATGTTCCAAAAATGTTTTTGCTACAATCACAGCTGAGATGCCTGATCCAATTATTGCTATTTTCATAGGACATTTAAATTTTAAATTTAGATTTTTTACTATCTATTAAAAAACTCTTAACCGTTTCTATTGTTAATTGATTAAATGTTTTGCCAAAGTTGCTGATTTTTTCAATAATTGTGGGGGGGATAGTAATTATGTGACAACCCAGTTGTTTTGCTTGCAAATAATTGTAAGGCTCTCTAACACTTGCCCATAAAATCTCAACATTTTTATAATTTTTTGCTAATTTAATACTTTTAATAAATTCTGGTACTGGATCTTTACCTGTGTCAGCTGTTCTTCCTGCAAAAATTGATATTATAACTTTTGTTTTTTTATTAATTACTCTTAAAATTTTTTGAGTTTGTTTAAAAGTATAAA
>CABXKF010000038.1 GCA_902512765.1 uncultured Pelagibacteraceae bacterium
ACTGGCCATACAGAGGTTAGGTATAGCGAAGATCAAAAAAAAGTTATTAGTGAACCAGTAAAATTAGAGCAAAATTATAGAAATTTTGATTACGAAAGTCCTTGGGAAGGTACAAAATATATCAAAGATGAAATAGACAATAATGACAAAAAAAATTAAAAACCTAAACTTAAACTTTGGACCACAGCATCCTGCCGCCCATGGTGTGCTTAGATTAATCTTAGAGCTAGATGGAGAGGTTGTTGAAAAAGCTGATCCACACATAGGTTTACTTCATCGAGGAACTGAAAAATTAATTGAAAATAAAACTTATATGCAGGCAGTACCTTATTTTGATCGATTAGATTATGTTGCCCCTATGAACCAAGAGCACGCCTTTGCTCTTGCTGTAGAGAAGATATTGAATATCGATGTTCCTATTAGGGCTCAATACATAAGAGTAATGTTTTGTGAAATAGGTAGAATTTTAAGTCATATTTTAAATGTAACCACACAGGCATTAGATGTTGGGGCTTTAACTCCTTCATTGTGGGGGTTTGAGGAAAGAGAAACATTGATGACTTTTTATGAAAGAGCGTCTGGATCAAGACTTCATGCAAATTATTTTAGAGCTGGGGGAGTTCATCAAGATTTACCAACTGGACTAGAAGATGATATTGGAAAATTTTGTCAAACATTTCCAAAAATTATTGATGATCTTGAAAGTTTATTAACTGATAACAGAATTTTTAAACAAAGAAATGTAGATATAGGAATTGTATCTAAAGAAGATGCTTTGGATTACTCTTTTTCAGGAGTTATGGTAAGGGGATCGGGGATACCTTGGGATTTAAGAAAATCTCAACCATATGATTGTTATGATCAATTAAATTTTAAAATTCCTGTTGGAAAAAATGGAGATTGTTACGATCGATATTTGTGCAGAATTGAAGAGATGAAGGAAAGTGTTTCTATAATAAAACAATGTTTAGCAAAGATGGAAAAAGGACCCATAAAGTCATTAGATGGAAAAATAAGTCCTCCATCTAAAAAAGAAATCAAACAATCTATGGAAGCTTTAATTCATCATTTTAAACTTTTTACAGAAGGTTATAGAGTTCCAAAAGATGAAATTTATACTGCTGTGGAGGCTCCCAAAGGTGAATTTGGCGTATATTTAATTTCAGATGGATCAAGCAAACCATACAAATGCAAAATTAGAGCGCCAGGTTTTTCACACCTTCAATCAATGGACTATTTAATAAAAGGCCATATGTTAGCTGATGTCCCAGCTGTTTTAGGTTCTTTAGATATTGTTTTTGGAGAGGTGGATAGATGAGTTTAAGAAGGCCAGCTAAAGATCAGCCAGAAACTTTTGAGTTTAATTCTTCATCTTTAGAAGCTGCTAAAACTATTGTTTCTAAATATCCAAAAGGTAAACAACAAAGTGCAGTGATGGCTTTACTTTATATTGCTCAAAGGCAAAATAATAACTGGATACCATTAGCTGCAATGAAATGCATAGCTAAATTTTTAGAGATGCCTTACATAAAAGTTTATGAAGTTGCTACTTTTTACACAATGTACAATTTATCTCCTGTTGGAAAGTTTTTTGTGCAAGTTTGTACAACTACACCATGCATGATTAGAGGTGCAAATAAGTTAGTTGAAGCTTGTAAAGAAAAAATCTCTGAGAATGAAACAGAGCTATCAAGTGATAAAAGTTGTTCTTGGATGGAAGTTGAGTGTCTTGGGGCCTGTGTAAATGCTCCTATGATGCAAATCAATGATGATTATTATGAAGATCTTGATAAAGAAAAAACTTTGGAAATATTAGAAAAGATTTTAAATGGTGAAAAACCTAAACCGGGTTCCTATAGAGGTCGTGTAAATAATGAGCCTGAAAATAATAGAAAAACACTTATGGATTTAAAAAATGCTTAAAGACAACGATAGAATTTTTCAAAACTTATATAACGATATGGGTTCAGATGTTACCTCGTCTCAGAAAAGAGGAGATTGGGTCGACACTAAAGATTTGATTGACAAAGGAAGAGACTGGATAATCAATGAAGTTAAAAGTTCTCAATTAAGAGGAAGAGGTGGTGCAGGATTTCCTACAGGATTGAAATGGTCTTTTGCCCCCAAGGAAGTTGGATCAAGACCACATTATTTAGTAATTAATGGGGACGAATCTGAACCTGGCACATGTAAGGATAGAGATATATTAAGATTTGAACCTCATAAATTAATAGAAGGTTGCTTGATTGCAGCCTATGCAGTGCAAGCACATGTTTGCTATATTTATATTAGAGGTGAATATTTTGTTGATGGTGAAAAACTTCAAGCAGCAATAGACGAGGCTTATGAAAACAAATTAATAGGTAGAAATGCAGCTGGCACTGGATGGGATTTAGATATCTATATTCATTATGGTGCAGGAGCATATATTTGTGGTGAAGAAACAGCCTTACTTGAAAGTATAGAAGGCAAAAAAGGTCAACCGAGATTAAAACCACCTTTTCCAGCCTTAATAGGTCTTTATGGATGTCCTACAATTATTAATAATGTTGAAACTATAGCAGTTGTGCCAACTATTCTTAGAAGAGGGGGCAAATGGTTTGCATCCCTTGGTAGAGAGAAAAACACAGGTACTAAAATTTTTTGTATTTCAGGTAATGTAAATAACCCTTGTAATGTTGAAGAAGAAATGAACATTCCTCTAAAAGAGCTAATTGAAGTTCATGCAGGCGGCGTTGTTGGTGGCTGGGAAAACTTACAAGCTGTAATACCTGGTGGTTCATCAATGCCACTTATACCCAAAAAAAAATGTGAAACATTGACTATGGATTTTGATTCTTTGATGGCTGAAAAAAGTGGATTAGGTACTGCTGGTATCGTTGTTATTAACAAAGATCAGGACATCATTAAATGTATGGCAAGGATTGCAAGATTTTATAAACACGAAAGTTGTGGACAATGTACACCATGCAGAGAAGGTTCCGGTTGGATGTGGAGAATGCTTGAGCGTATGGCAAAAGGGGAAGCTAGTAGAGATGAAGTTGACATGCTAGGTGATGTTACAAATCAAATTGCGGGTCATACAATTTGTGCATTTGGTGAGGGTTCTTCATGGCCTGTACAAGGACTTTTGAGACATTTTAAAAAAGAAATAGAAGAAAGAAATAATTTAGATCTAATTGTAGAGAAAAAGAACACAATTCCTTACTTAGTGGATCAACACTTATTAGATAAAAAAAATGCTTAAACTAAAAGTAAATAATATTGATGTAGAAGTTGAAGAGGGTTTAACTGTTCTTCAGGCATGTGAAATAGCTGGAGTTGAAATTCCAAGATTTTGTTATCATGAGAAACTTTCAATAGCAGGAAATTGTCGAATGTGCTTAGTTGAAATGGAAAAATCTCCTAAACCAGTAGCATCTTGTGCAATGCCTGCAGCGGAAGGAATGAATATAAAAACAAATACAGCCTTTGTTGAAAAAGCAAGAAAAGGTGTAATGGAGTTTTTACTTGCTAACCATCCACTGGATTGTCCAGTTTGCGATCAAGGTGGAGAATGTGATCTTCAAGATCAATCTATGTTTTATGGTGTAGATAAATCAAGATTTAAAGAAAACAAAAGATCTGTTCCTGAAAAGAATATGGGTCCTTTAATAAAAACTCAAATGACAAGATGTATTCACTGTACACGATGTGTAAGGTTTGCAACTGAAATAGCTGGTGTTCCAGAAATTGGTGCAATTGGAAGAGGTGAAGACATGCAAATTACAACGTATTTAGAACAATCGATGCAATCTGAGCTTTCAGCTAATGTAGTAGATTTATGTCCAGTTGGTGCCCTAACATCAAAACCTTACGTGTTTGAAGCAAGACCTTGGGAACTTAAAAAGACAGAGTCTATAGATGTTATGGATGCAATTGGATCAAATATAAGAGTTGATACTTATGATTGGGAAGTAAAAAGGGTGTTGCCAATTATAAACGAAGATATCAATGAAGAATGGATTTCTGATAAAACAAGATATGCTTGTGACGGCTTATTAAGTCAAAGATTAGATACACCTTTTATAAAATACAATGGTAAGTTTGAAAAAGCTTCTTGGGACGAAGTTTACAAAATTATTAAATCAAAAATTGAAAATACTACAAAAGAAAAAGTTTGTGGCTTTGT
>CABXKF010000039.1 GCA_902512765.1 uncultured Pelagibacteraceae bacterium
TACGGGTGCTGGTGATCTTTTTGCTGCAGGGTTTCTGCACGGATATGTTAATAAATTATCAATTAAGGAAAGTTTAGAAAAAGGCACTGAAATGTCCTCTAAAATAATACAACAAATTGGCGCAAGACTTTAAGCTTAACTTTTCTTTCTTTTATAACTACCCTTACCTTTTTTTGGTTTTAGTACTTTTTGTTTATATTTTTTTGTAAACAGATTTTTAGCAATAATATTTCTTTTTCTAATTAATTTTGTAACCATTTTTATGACTTGAGATAAAATTTTTATCATTGAATTTTTTTAAGATTTTTTTTCTTAATCTGTATATGTGAGTTTCAACAGTATGTGTTTCAAGTTTTGATCGATAACCCCAAACATCAAATTGAAGCTGATCAACACTGACAGGATTATTTGATTGTGATAAATATATTATAATATTTGTCTCTTTTTCTGTTAGTTTTAATATATTTTTTTCTGCTATCAATTCTCTAGAATTTAAATCAATTTTATATTGGGCTATTCTAAATTCAGATTTTTCATTAAACTGAAGCTTTAGTAATTGGATATTAATTTTTTCCATTAATATAGAAATTCTAATAGGAATGTTATTTAAAATAAATTGATTATTAATATCCTTCATTTTTTTTTGAGTAATAATTAAATAATTTTTTAAATTTTTAGTTTTATCATCTAAGTTTTGAATGCTGAGAGACTCTAGAATATGAAAATCTAAATGCTCCTCTAGTTCTTTTAAAATTATATATAAAGATCTAAAATTGAAAATTATCAAATTTTGATTATTCATATATAATAAGAATATGACAATTTTTTTAAAAAATAAACATACTCTTAAGATAGATGACTTTTATTTTAAGTGTAGCATAGGTAAAAATGGACTAAGTAAAAAAAAAATTGAAGGCGATAAGAAAACACCAAAAGGAACTTTCAAAATTGAACACTTATACTATAGAAAAGATAGAGTTAAATTACCCAAAACATATTTAAAAGCTATTGAGATTAAGCCTAATATGGGCTGGGCTGATGATATAAATTTTCCCAATAAATATAATAAACTGATCAAAACAAGCAAAAGTATTCATCATGAAAGGCTTTTTAGGCATGATTATAAGTATGATCTATTAATACCCATCAAATATAATTCTAATAAAATTATTCTTGGGAAAGGAAGTTGTATATTTATTCATCTTACAAATAATTATAATCCTACTGCTGGATGTATTGCTTTACATAAAAAAGACTTTTTAATCATGTTGAGGTTGATAAATAAAAACACAAAAATAAGAATCTATTAATTCCTATCACCAAAAATACCCGACCCAATTCTTAAATATGAAGATGAATTTTCAACTGCTTTTAAGTAATCAGATGACATACCCATACTTATTTCAGCTAAATTGAATTTTTTATTTAACAACTTAATTTCTTGAAAATATTTATCAGGCTCTTTATTGGCTGGTGGAATACACATTAACCCAATAACATTTAATTTTAATTGTTTTGAAAAAATTATTAAATCATTAATTTCATCGATTTTAACACCAGACTTTTGTTCTTCGTTTCCAATGTTAACCTGAATAAATAGCTTAGCATTCTTATTTTGTTTATGCTGCTCATCTGCAATTTTTCTTGCAAGTTTCATGTTGTCAACTGAGTGAATATAATCAAATATTTTTATGGCATGCTTAACTTTATTTGTTTGAAGTTTACCAATTAAATGAAGTTTGATATTTTTGTTTTTTAACTTAATTTCTGACCATTTATCTATGGCTTCTTGAACTTTATTTTCTCCATAATCTAAATGACCATATTCTATTAGTGGAAGAATTTTTTCTAATTTAAAAGTTTTAGATACAGCAATAACTTTTGGGGTAAAATTAATTTTTTGTTCTTCTATTTTTCTATTAATTGCATTAATAATATCTTTATAGTTTTGAATAGAGTTATGCATGTTAATTTACCAAGAAAATATTACTTTATTAATAAGCTTGATACAAATAATATAGGTAAGCTTGACAAAGATACAGGCATAATATTTAGAAATTATAGTTCAGAAAATAATTTAAAAACAATCCTAAACATTAAAAAATTTTGTAAAAAAAAGGGTTATAAATTTTTTTTATCGAATAATGTTAAGTTGGCTTTAAATCTTAATTTAGATGGAGCTTATATTCCCTCTTTTAACAAAGATACAAAACATCTCTCATTCTCCTTAACAAAAAAATTTATAATACTTGGCTCTGCTCATAATAATAAAGAGCTAAAAATCAAAGAAAAACAATCAGTTAAGATTATTTTTTTGTCTTCAATATTTAAAAAAAACAAAAACTATCTAGGGATGAATAAATTTAAATTACTTTATAAGTTAACAAATTTAAAAGTCGTAGCGCTTGGTGGTATTTCTAGTACAAACGAAAAAAAACTAAAACTATTAGATTGCTATGGTTTTGCAGGAATATCTTATTTTGAATAAAAAAAAGGCCCCTGAAAAGGGGCCCTTTAATATTTTTGAATCTAAAATTAATTAGAATGCAAATGCTAAACCAAGACCCCAATACTCTAGGTCTGCGTTATTATTTGAGCTGTGGTCAATATTTTCAGCTGTTTTTCTTTGAGCTGAAACAGTCATTCCACCAGAAGTGTAAGACCCTTTGATCACATCGTACTCAGCATCTGATCCAGTTCCACCAGTATCAAACGTCTCTGTACCATAAGTAACTGACATTTCATCATTGATTGTGTATGAAACAGCCATAGATGATGCATCTTGATCTGAAGCAGCAGTTTGCACATCAAACTCAGACTCAGTAATCGTAGCAGTTATTGGACCATAAGCATATGATGCTTTCCAAGCTGTTTGATCACCTGAAAGAGCAGCTGTTGTTCCTACTTCATCAGATGCACTGTAAACAAGTGTTAACCCTTCAATACCAGTGTAAGTTACTGCGTAACCAACACCAGAATCAATTGAGTTTCCAGATTGTTGTGGCTCGTAAGATAAGTTCACAGCAACACCATCCATAATAGTTGGCATAACGTAACTTAGCGCGTTGTTTCCAGGTGCTGAGTTAGAGTGAGTAATACCAGTTGCTAATCCAATACCATCGAATGTATCCCAAACGTTACCCGCTGCAGTAGCGTCCATAGCTGAAGTAGCTGAACCACCACCGTGTCCGTGTAATGTTAAAGATCCCATTGCGTCTGAACTAACTGTTACTGAGTGATCGTCAAATGGACCAGCTCCAGTAGCTGCATTGTTATCTAATTGGTATGAGATAGAAACAGTCATACCATTGTCTAGTTCACCACTACCTGATACAGTAAATTGGTTACCCATAGAGAAAGTAGCTCCTCCATCATGACCTTCACCGCTGTATCCACCAACGTTCATTGAAGCTGCACCAGAAATACTTAATTCACCAGCATTTGCTGATACAGAAACAAGTGAAGCTGCAAGAGCAGTTAAACCTATTTTTTTAAAATTGTTCATATTAATTACTCCTTTATTTAATTGTTATTATTAATAATAAACAAAAGGTTTATATCCGATAAATAATTGATTTTTAGGCTAATATTTATTAAATATGACACAAAAATCGCAAGTGTTGTATTTTTACAACAAATTAGGGTTTTTTTGATAAATTTAGGTAAAATAGTCTAATTATTGTATAAGAATCTCAAAAATTACCCAAATGATTAAAAAACATAACTTCAAAATATTAAGTTTAATTTCGATACTATCTTTATTTTTAATTGGATGTAATGGAAAACTTCCAGGGGGTGATGCAAGAAAAAACTCACCAGACCCAGCAGAACGTGTAAAGAAAAATTTAGAAGAAGGTCGTGGATTTAAATTAATGGAGCTTGGAGAAAAACGGGGCGGTGTTTTCGAATTTGCAAGCTCTAATGAACTTTGGAGAGCATCACTGGATGTAATTGATTTTATGCCACTTACCTCAGTAAATTATAGTGGAGGAATAATCATTACAGACTGGTATTTAAATGAAAAAAATCAAAATGAAAGTATTAAGATATCAATTAGATTTCTTACAAACGAAGTTAGATCAGATGCTTTAAGTATAAAAGTTTTTACTAGAAGATGTGAAGTGAGTTT
>CABXKF010000040.1 GCA_902512765.1 uncultured Pelagibacteraceae bacterium
CATTTTAATTTGGAGGGTATAGGTAAATCTCCATCAAAACTAGATATGAGCAGAATTTTATCAATGAATGAACATTATATAAAAAACATAGACGAAAATGAACTCTACAAACATCTGGTAGAGTATTGTGGAATTTATAAAGAGAAAATAAATTCTGAAAAAGAAATAAAAATTAAGCCATCATTATCATTTCTTAAAAATAAAGCCAAAACGCTGGAAGATATTTATAATAACGCAAAATATATAATATTTGATGAAGTAAAATTTGGAGATGAAGATTTAAAGCTAATAGATGAAAAAGCAAAAGAAATAATAGCAGAATTTAAAAATAAAATTACACCAATAAGTAATTTAAATAAGGAAATTCTTGAACCTATAATTAATGAGTTAATTAAAAAATATGAAACAAATTTTAAAGGAGTTGGTCAACCGATTAGAATTGCTTTAACGGGATCAAAATTTGGACCAGGTTTATACGATATAATAATTTCTTTGAGAAAAGATGAGGTTGAAAAAAGATTAAGTAATAAGATAATTGTTTAAAATTTTTGCTGCCTCATTCGAAGAAGATGTTTTGGATTTAATTCCTTCTAAAGTTTTACTACAAGCATCCAATTGTTTTCTAATTAATTCAGGATTTTTTAAAAAATAAATAACCGTTTTATATATTTCTTCAGCATTACATTCATTTTGTAATAATTCAGGAATTACTTCTTTATCATTAATGATATTAATAATATTTGCAAATTTAACATTAACCAGCATTTTAAAAATCATAAAATTTATAAAACTAAGTTTGTAGATAATTATTGATGGTATATTAGAGTTTGAAATTTGAAGTGAAACAGTGCCTGATTTAGAAACAGCAAATATTGAATTAGATAAAATTTGTAATTTAATATTTTCATCAGAGATAACATCAATATTAAATAAATCAGTTTTTTTAACATGATTTATGATAAATTCTTTATTTTCGTCTGTTGCATGAAAAACATAAGAATAAGTATTATCTTTTTTATTCATCAAATTAATAAAATCGAGTAAGATTGGTAATAGTACATTAGTTTCTGATTTTCGACTGCCAGGAAAAATTGATATGATTTTCTTATCTTTAGATATTAGATCATTTAAAGTTGTTTTAACACTTTCGTCTTTTTCGATTAATGGATGACCAACAAATGTATTTTTAATATTCTCTTCATCAAAGTATTTTTTTTCAAAATTAAAAAGTAAAAGCATGTGGTCTATAAAATTTTTAATCTTTTTAACTCTACTTTTTCTCCAAACCCAAACTTGAGGAGCTACATAATGGATTGTCTTTATGTTGTTATTAATCCTTTTAACTTTTTCAGCAACTCTTAATGTAAAATCAGGACTATCAACACTAAATAAAATATCAGGATTAAATTTTATGATTTTATCCACAGTTGTATTAATTTTTCTTCTAATCTTAAAAATATTAAACAATACACTTGTGAACCCAAGATAAGTAATGTCTTTAAGATCAAAGATAGATTGTATTCCTAACTTTTTAATATGTGTTCCTCCAACTGACAAATATTCAATATTAGGATTATGCGTTTTGAGTTTTGAAATAACTTTTGATGCTAAATTATCGCCAGAAGGTTCACCTGTTAAAACAAAAATTTTGTTCATATGACATTAATAAATATCTTATTTTTATTAGCAAAAGTTATGCATTTAGACTTATCTAAAAATATATTATTTTTAGATTTTAAAACTATTCCTTTTAGACCATATTTCTTACAATCTCTTAAAGTATTAAGACCAATAGTTGGTAAATCCATTCTTAAATCTTGTTTTTTCTTAGGTAGTTTAATCAAAATTCCTTTAGATTTTTTTTTTAATTTTGACAACATTTTCTTTGTTCCATGTCGATCTTCTGAAGCTAAAATGGTATTTTCTTTAACAATAACAGCTTGAACATGATCTAAACTATTTAATTTATTAAAATATACAATCCCCTTCTGAATTGAGCTTATATCATCTAAATTTGGTTTTGATTTGGTATAATTTCCAGTTTTTACAGCTAACTCAGGATTAAAAAAAATAGAACTGATGACTTTTATATGCTCATTATCTAAAATTTTTATTATGGCTTTTATAATTGCAGCGTCACCTAATTTTGCAGCCTTAATAACACTTGGCATATAATAGAAACCTTTTAAGTCCAATCTTAATGAAGCGAATTTTGGTTTTGCAATCTTTCCTGCAAACAAAACTTTTTTTGATTTCTTTTCTTTAATTAAATTAATTATTTCTCCAAATCTTCCAATACTTATTCGGTGAGAATTTTTATCTTTATTAAATTTATTATTTTTTGAAAAATCAATAATAAAGTACTTTTTATTTAATTTTTTTATTTTCTTTAAAACAATTTCTGAAAAATCAGTATCTCCTAAAAACAATCCAATCATCTTATTTTGAAAATGGGGTACAAATGGGTCTTTTTTTATCTTTCTCTAAAAAGTTAATTACTTCTAATACAAGTTCATTTTTCTTATAATCTTCACTTAAATTAGATAAATTTTGAGTTAAGTTTTCATTTTTAAATATTTCTTTGTAAGCATCACTTAAAGTCAATATTTCTTTATTTGGAATATTTTTTCTTCTAAGGCCAATTAGATTTAGACCTTGTAATACACTTCTATTACCATGTGCAATTCCATATGGGATTATGTCTCTCACAACGCCGCACATGCCACCAATCATTGCAAATCTACCAACTCTAGTAAATTGTTGCACTGCAGAATTGCCACCAATAATTACATTATCTTCAATTTCAGCATGTCCACCTAATGGAACATTGTTTGCTAAAATAACATTGTTGCCAACCATACAATCATGAGCAATGTGAGAAGAGACCATAAATAAACAATTATTACCAATCTTTGTAAGTTCGCCACCTCCTTTTGTGCCAGGATTAATGGTAACGTACTCTCTAATCTTATTATTATCTCCAATTTCAAGCTTTGTTTCTTCACCACTAAATTTTAAATCTTGTGGATCGTTACCAATAGATGAAAAAGGATATATCTTATTGTTTTTGCCAATTCTAGTATTACCAATAATACTTACATGAGATTGTATTTCTGAATTTTCATCAATTTCAACATTAGGACCAATTATTGAATAAGCTCCTATTTTTACATTGGATGAAATTTTTGCTTTAGAATCTATTATTGCTGTCTTATGTATCATCTATTTTCTCTCAAAAAATCTCTGATATTTTTTGCGGGATAACCCATCACCTTTGTATTATCAGGAATATCTTTTATAACCCCAGATCCGCCAGCTATTTCAACATTATTACCAATTTTTAAATGTCCTGAAATGCCCGCTTGTCCACCAATTTTAACATTATTACCAATTATTGAGCTGCCAGCAATTCCTACTTGACCTGCAATAATTGTGTTTTCTCCTATCTTAACATTATGAGCTATATGAATTTGATTGTCTAAATATGTGTTTTTTCCTATAACAGTATTAGACATTGACCCTCTATCTATAGTTGAACTACAACCAATTTCACAATTATCCTCAATTATTACAATTCCCATGTGGGGATATCTTAAATTTTTATTATGAGTTGGAAAAAAACCAAATCCATGTTTACCTATAATGCAGTTATCTAAAATTTTAACATTGTTTTTAATTAAACTATTTCTAATTATAGTATTTGAACCAATTATACAATTATCTCCAATAGAAACATTTTTTTCAATGATTGTGTTATGACCAATTAAACAATTAGAACCTATTGATACGTTTTGACCAATTAATACATTTCTACCATACTTAACTTTACCATTTAATTTAGTGTTTGTAATTTCCTCAACTGTAGTATCAAAATCATCATTTATAGAATCTGGATAAAATTTAGCAGTAATAACAGAAGTAGAAACCAAAACATTATCAACAATTATTGGCATACAGCTTTTGGGTAATTCATTT
>CABXKF010000041.1 GCA_902512765.1 uncultured Pelagibacteraceae bacterium
AATTTTCCATTTTTTGGATAAAGTTCTAATTTTTTTTTACTAATATCAAATTTAAAATTAGCATTTAGACTTTTAACAGCACTTATCATTACTAATGTTTTGTTATCTTTTAAAAGATAGTAAGCAAAATCATCTGGAAATACTGGAAAGTCATATTCTTTAAGAAAATATTTTGCTCTTTTGGGAAACCATTCATAAGAAATTAGTGGAGATGAACTTTTTGTTTTATAATCATACATATAAAGATCTTTAGGGAAATCATTTATATAATTACTATTTTCTCCTCTTGCTAATATCGCCTTCTCTCTTGCCTTAAAATATAGAGCAAAATTTTCATTATGTGAGTTCATTTGATCTATATGGAATAAATTATCAATCAGTAATTTATTTTCTTCTGCTGCAACAAAGTTTTTAAAAGAAAAAAAAATAATAAGTATTAAAAGTGTTTTCTTCACACTTAATATTTAATAAAAGAATTTGTGCTATGTTTGTTTAGAATGTGGCTTAATTTAAACTTTTGATAAATTTTTCTAGCTTAAATAAAAGCTTTTCATCATATTCCATCATATGATCGTCAAATTTAGTAAAATAAGAATACTTTGGCTGATTAGCCATTTCATAAATTTTTTTGCCCATCCAAAAAGGAACAATTTGATCAACTTCACCATGCATCACTAAAACTGGAATATTAATATTCTTGATCTTTTTTTGATTGTCATACTTATCCTTTAACAAAATTGACACTGGAATATATGGATAAAAATTTTTTGCTGCTTCAACCATTGATGTAAAAGGTGTCTCAAGTACTAATCCAGCATAATTATTGCTTTGAGCTATCTCAGTTGCAACGCCAGTTCCAAGAGACTCTCCATAAAGTATAATATCTTTTTCTTTTAAGCCTAATTTTTTGAGCCACTGAATGGTACTTATAGCATCTATATAAAGCCCTTTTTCATTGGGCTTTCCTTTATTACCACTAAAACCCCTCCAAGCTATTATCAAAAAATTAATATCCATATCTTTAAAATGATTTAATTTGTGAATTCTATTTTCAAGTTTTCCAGCATTGCCATGAAAATAAACAATTGTCTTAAATTTTTTAAGATCTTTTTTGTGAAACCATCCTAATAAATCTATATTATCTGAAGTTACAATCTTCACTTTTTCTACGACTACTTCCAACTTATCACCAAAGTAATTGTTCTCGTCAGGATGGTACATTAAGCTTCTCTGAAAAATAAAAAGAAGAATTAACACTGATGCGTAAACAATAATTATTCCAATAATTAATTCCAAAAAAAAATTCCTACGTTTTAGTTTCATAATTTTTCTTAGCTAAATAAACACCAAAGAATACTAAAACTGTGCCTAAATAATGAAAAGTTTCCAATTTTTCATCAAAAAATATAAATCCATAAATTGCAGCATAAATTGTAAAAATATAGAGCGTAAAACCAGTTAAAGACGCACCTAGGCTTTTTTGAGCCTGAGTATAAAGAGTGAATGCAATTATTCCTGGAGATATTGCAGCAAATATAACCCATAAAAAAAATTGTGAATTAAATAAAGTTCTTTGAACAGCTGCTTCTTCAACTATATAAAATGGAAGTAAACTTACTGCTCCAAAAAATGCTACTAATGTAAATCTTTGAAAAATAGGCAATTTAGATTTCCAATAAAAAAGGTAGACAGAATAAAGAGCCCAACCAATGGCTGCAGCTAACATCCATAGATCTCCAATTGTAAAATTTAAATTTAATAATAAATTAAAATCACCTTTGATAATGATTGCAAAAACTCCTAATAAACAAGAAACTAAACCAATAATTTTAATAAAATTAACTTTTTCGTTAAAAAAAATTGCTGAAATTAGAATAATAAATATGGGTGAAGAAGTATAAATAATTCCCATATTAGTAACTGTAGTTGTTTCCCCTGCTAAAAAAGGAAACGCTCCACAAACACCACATCCCATTGCGCCCAAAAAGAAAAGTTTTTTAAATTCTTTTTTAATTATTTTTGAATTTTTTATTAAAAAAGAAAATGTAAATGGTAGAAGCAATAAAACTACCACTGTCCATCTCCAAAATGCTAATGAAATTGGCGGCACATATTCAACCCCACCTCTTGCAACAATCAAATTAGATGCCATGAAAATTGGCTGAATAAATAAAAGTGAAAAAGCTAAAAAATTTTTTTTTTTATCAGACAACTTTTTTCTATTAGTAATTATTTTTTATCAAAGAAAGCTTCGTACAGCATCATGAAGATAGCTACAGCCATCAAAATATAAACTGGCAGCACATCAAAAAAACCAATCATAGAAGATCGAGTTAGCGTTGTTGCCAACCCAATTAAAAAAGCACCTGCAAGCAAAGACCCCAGAAATGTTGTAAATTTTTGCATTTTATTTATTACATTCCTTTTCTAGCCAATTGGCAACACCTAAAAACCTATGATCATCATAACGAGCACCCACTAGTTGTACTCCTAGAGGCATACCGCCATCACCCTGAAGTAATGGAAGAGAAATACAAGGTGTACCAAGATAAGACCAGACCTTATTAAATTCTGCTGTGCCTGTACTTTTCAAACCTTTTGGAGCAACACCAGGACTAGAAGGTGTTAAAACACCGTGATAATCCTCAAATACTTCTTCATATGAATCATAGCTTCTTTTCATAAAATCAATTGCCTCAGCATAATCTTTGGCTGAATGTTTATTACCTTTTGAAATAGCATCTTGCATATATTTAGATAATTTTTTTTTATATTTCTTAAAATACAAACCGAAATTATTTGCCAAATCAGTTTCATGAATTATTTGATGATATTTGTGAATATCCTTAAAATAAGAAGGTGTATCGAAAACTTCAATATTTTTTTTAAATGATTTTATGAAGTATTCAAATGCATCTTTTGATTTTTTATCAAGTAATTTCCAATAATCCGTTTTATAAAAAATAAACTTTGGTTCAAACAAAGGCCCTTTTTTTGTTTCACTTAACATATTTTCCGTTGAGTAGTGAACTGTTGCTTTGTCGTGATTATCTTTCCTAATTAAAACTTTAGCAAGTAGAGCAACATCTTCAACTGATCTTCCAAATACTCCCATGTGATCTAATTTATCTGATGTTTTTAGAACACCATTTCTTGAAATTAATCCATATGTTGGTTTATACCCAACAACACCACAATAAGATGCGGGTCTTATTACTGATCCTCCAGTTTGTGAACCAATTGATAGTGGTGCCATAAACGATCCAACAGAAGCTGCTGATCCACTAGAAGAGCCACCTGGTGTTCTTGAATGATCATGTGGATTTGTGGTCTTTGAAGGACCAAGATAAGCAAGTTCTGATGTTGCTGTTTTGCCCATGACAATTGCCCCTGCAGAAAGAAGTAAATCAACTATTTCTGCATTTTGTGAGTAAGATTTACCTTTTCTAATTGGTGTTCCACACTCAGTTGGCATATCAATTGTTCCAATAATATCTTTAAGTGCAACAGGAATTCCATGTAGTGGTCCTGTTGGTTTACCAGATCGTCTATATTCATCAGCCTCAGCTGCTTTTTCAAGTAATAATTTTTTATCTAAATGAACCCACGCTTTTACATCTTTTTCAAATTTATTTATTCTTTCAATATATTTTTGGCAAACCTCAACCGAAGTCAATTGAGCATCTTTTATTTTTGATACGATGTCTTCAACTTTTAGCTCTAAAATATCTGTCATTTCTTA
>CABXKF010000042.1 GCA_902512765.1 uncultured Pelagibacteraceae bacterium
TTTTTTGAAAAAGACTTTTAATCAAGTAAATACTGTCTTTTTTTAAGTTTTCAAATGAAGGATTTGATGTATAAGAGCCACAATTTATGAGCAATAATATCAGAAACATCACCATCATTGCACACGTTGACCATGGAAAGACAACCATGATTGATAACTTAATGAAACAAAGTGGATCATTTAGAGATAATGAAGTTGTTGATGAAAGATTAATGGATTCAGGGGAACTAGAAAAAGAGAGAGGCATAACAATTCTTGCTAAACCTGCATCAATTAATTGGCAAAACTCAAGAGTAAATATAATAGACACACCAGGTCACAGAGACTTTGCAGCTGAAGTTGAGCGTGTGCTAAGTATGGCTGATGGTGCATTATTACTTATAGACTCTGCAGAAGGTGTAATGCCTCAAACAAAATTTGTATTAGCAAAAGCACTTAAACAAGGATTAAAACCAATCGTTGTAATTAACAAATTGGATAAAGCAGATCAAAGAGCAAATGAAGTATTAGACGAAACTTTTGATTTGTTTGTAAGTTTAGATGCTAATGAAGAACAATTAGATTTTCCTGTTTTATATGCAAGTGGCAGATCTGGATGGGCGAGTAAAGAAGTTGATGGTCCAAGAGATAATCTCCACCCACTATTAGATTTAATAATCGAACACGTACAACCAGCAGAATTAGATAAAACTAAACCTTTTGCTATGCTCTCTACTTTGCTTTATGCAGATAGTTTTTTAGGAAGAAGTCTTGTTGGAAGAATATCTCAAGGAACTGCTAAAGCTAACCAACCTATTAAAGCAATTAATCTTAAGGGTGAAAAAGTAGATGAAGGTAAACTTACAAAAATTTTTAGATACGAAGGAACTAAAAAAGTTCCAATTGAAATTGGCGAAGCTGGAGATATTGTTGTAATTGCAGGTTTAGAAAAAGCGAATGTAGCAGATACAATCTGTGATCCAGAATTAAATGATCCAATTCCTGCAACTCCAATAGATCCTCCTACAATGTCTATTACGATTAGTGTTAATAGTTCACCTTTAGCTGGAACTGAGGGCAAAAAATTAACAAGCACACAAATTCGAGACAGATTAGTTTCTGAGGCACAAAATAATGTTGGTATTACTTTCTCTCAAAATGCAAATGTAGATTCATTCGTAATAAGTGGTCGTGGCGAATTAATGCTTGAAATTTTACTTACCCAAATGAGACGTGAAGGATTTGAGATGACAGTAAGTCCTCCAAAAGTATTATATCAAAAAGATGATGATGGTAACAAACTTGAGCCTATTGAAGAAATTACTGTTGATCTTGATGAAGAGTATTCTTCAAAAATAATTGACTCGATGAATAGAAGAAAAGGTAAACTTTTAGATTTAAAAGATACTGGAAAAGATAAAAAAAGATTAGTGTTTCACGCACCAACTAGAGGCTTAATGGGTTATACAAGTAGATTCTTAACCTTAACAAAAGGAACAGGTGTAATTAATAGAATTTTTCATGGATACGGAAAGTTTGAAGGTGAAATGGATGGTAGAAAAAACGGTGCTTTAATTTCAATGTCCACAGGAAAAGCTGTAGCATTTGCAATATTTAACTTACAGGCAAGGGGTGAAATGTTTGTTACTCATAATGACCCTGTATATGAGGGAATGATTGTTGGATTAACTCCAAAACCTGGTGATATGATTATAAATGTCATGAAAGGTAAACAATTAACTAACATGAGAACTCAAGGTACAGATGAAAATGTTGTGCTAACCCCTGTAAGACAAATGTCAATCGCGGAACAATTAAGTATGTTAAATACTGATGAAGCTCTAGAAATTACGCCAAAATCCCTAAGATTAAGAAAAGCTATTCTTAACCCCCATGATAGAAAAAGAAGTGAAAAGTCTGGGACTGCTGCTTAGTTAAATAATTTATTTACTAAAAATAACCCCAAAGCTACACAAGGTCCTATCCCAAAAGCAAACAATAAAGTTCCAATTCCAACAGTACCTCCCAAGTACCAACCAATAGACATTACTGAAATTTCAAGCAAACCTCTTACAGTAGCAATAGGTAAATTTGTTATTTTTTGAAGACCAATCATCAAACCATCTCTTGGGCCTGCCCCTAAATTTGCAACTAAATAAATTCCTCCTCCTATTCCTACAGTCAACACTGCAAATGCTCCAAGTAATATTTGGGATATATAATTTTCTGGAGTTGGAACATATCTAATGCACACATCTATCATTACTCCAATAATTAAAGCATTTAAAATGGTGCCAATTCCTGGTTTTTGTTTTAATGGAAGCCAAAGTAATAAAACTGCAATACTAATAAAAATAGTTATAAGACCGATTGAAAAACCAATATTTAAAAATATACCTTGTGCTAGCACACTCCATGGTGATGCTCCAGATGCTGAGACAATTAACATCCCTTCTCCCAAACCAAATAAAATCAAACCAAAACAAAGAAAAAAAAAGGTAGAGATTTTTGGTTTTAAATTTAATGGTTTGTCAGAACTCCAGGAAACTCTTGGTATATTTTTAATTTGTAGAAACATATTTAATAAAATACTTCTTTTATTATCAAAGTCTATTAAACTAATATCAAATGAAAAAGTTTTTATTACTTATATTTCTTTTTGTATTCCCATTCAACAGCATGGCTCATATGGCTCACTATAATAAGTTTAACAAAATAGAAATGGAAATTTTAAAAGATGGTGAAGTGATAGGTTATAATTTTTATTTTTTTAAAAGAAATAAGAATGAAACAATAGTCACCAACCAAATAAAATTTACAGTAAAATTATTTGGTGCAACCGTTTTTGAAATTGAGGGTTTTGGTGAAGAAAAATATATAAAAGATAAATTAATTTCATTTGAGTCAAAAACACGCCAGAATAAAAAAGAAAAGTTTGTAAATCTTAAACTTAATGATCAAACAAATGAATTTGAAATTCAAGGGTCATCGTATACAGGAAAAGCATCAACAGATAATGTAGTTGGAAATTGGTGGAGCCATAAAATACTGCAGGCAAATAGCCAAATTAGCCCTGTTTCAGGCAGTATTAAGAAGCAGGTTGTGACTTTTATTGGTAAAGAAAGATTAGACCTATATGGAAAAACTTATGATGTAGAGCACTTTAAATTGACGTCAAAAGATATGTCTATTCCAAAAGATAAAAGACTTAATTTTGATGTCTGGTTTAATAAGAAAAATGCATTAATTTTAAAAGTTGCCTACTCAAGATTAGGTAATTGGGAATATAAAGTTAAAAAATTTGAATAACTTTACTTTACTATCTTTTTATAAAGATCATTGGCGCTTATCCATCCAGCTTCCAATCTTGGACCTACAAACCAATCTGCACAAACACCTAGATTAGTAGACGAGTCCCAAAAACTTTTTATTTTCAGAGGCTTTGAATTAGATGAATATTTCCAACCATGATTAAGAGAAAATAAAACTTTAGTTTTTTTAATTCCTGTCAACTTAAAGAACTGTTCAATTAAAAT
>CABXKF010000043.1 GCA_902512765.1 uncultured Pelagibacteraceae bacterium
GTTTATGTCGATCATGTGACATATAACCAATTGAATAAATATGAACTAAAGATGAAACAGAAGTAACAACAACTAACATTACTGCTGATAATGGGTCAATCAACATGGACCAATTAACATCTAGCGATCCTGAATTTATCCAGGTTGCTATAACAATATTTTCTTCATATTGATTAACTATAACTTGATATAAGACAAAGATTGATAAAAACGCAGATATTGAAACGAAAACACTTGTAATAATTTCAGAGTTTCGATCACCTATATATCTTCCAAAAAAACCAGAAATGATTGAAGCAATTAGGGGAAGAAATAAAATAGAAATTTCCATAATTATCCTTTCAACTTATCTATTTCTTCAACACGAATTGTTCCCGAATTTCGATAGTACACTACAATTATTGCCAGTCCAATTGCAGCTTCTGCGGCTGCCACTGTTAAAATAAATAAAGTAAACACTTGTCCTGCAAGGTCACCTAAGAAAATTGAAAACGCCACTAAATTTATATTAACAGCAAGCAGTATCAACTCTATGCTCATTAATATAACTATAATATTTTTTCTGTTTAAAAAAATACCAATAATACCAATCGAGAATATAACTGCTCCTAACGTTAAATAATGTCCCAAACCAATCTCAGTCATCGATTTTCACTCCTTTATTGGTTTCAACTTCTAAAACCTGAACACCTTCAGATCTTTCTCTTGAAATTTGTTTTAAGTAACTTTGCTTTTTAACTCCTTCTCTTTTTCTAAAAGTTAAAACAATAGCACCAATCATTGCTACTAATAAAATCATTCCACTTAATTGAAATACATGAATATAGTCAGTGTATAAAATCTGTCCAAGCGCATGAGTATTACTCACATTAAAGGTATTTAATGAGTTATTTATATCAAATAAATCAGGCTTATATTTCCAACCACCAATAACAATTATTAATTCAAAAAATATGATCGTACTAATGATCAAACCTACAGGAATGTGCCCTGAGCTTTCTTGTGATGCAAACCACTGGTTTTTTTGTTGAGCAACGTTTAACATCATCACTACAAATAAAAACAACACTGCTACAGCACCTACATAAACAATTAACATTATCATTCCTAAGAATTCAGCACCTATCATTATAAAAAGACATGAGATACTTATAAAATCTAAGATAAGAAAAAAAACAGAATGGACAGTATTTTTAGAGACTGTAACCATAATTGCTGAAATTACAGCTATAATTGAAAAAGTATAAAAGAAAATTGAGTGAGCTATCATAGATTTATCTGTATGGATTATCAGCTTTGATATTTGCAGCTAAAACATTCTCCCATCTATCTCCGTTATCTAATAGTTTATCTTTAGTATAATAAAGCTCTTCTCTTGTTTCTGTAGAAAATTCAAAATTTGGACCTTGAACAATAGCATCAACTGGACATGCTTCTTCACATAAACCACAATAAATGCATTTCATCATATCAATATCATATCTTGTAGTTTTTCGGCTTCCGTCATCTCTAGCGGCTGACTCTATTGTTATAGCTTGAGCAGGACACACAGCTTCACATAATTTACAAGCAATACATCTTTCTTCACCATTAGGATACCTTCTTAACGCATGTTCTCCTCTAAAACGTGGACTAATTTTACCTTTTTCAAATGGGTAATTAATAGTTTTCTTTGGTTTGAAAAGTTCTTTAATTGCAATAATTAAACCTCCAACAAAGTCTGTCATAAATATTGTTTTAAAAAATCTTGAAATTTTCATAATTAATTTGTTGGTAGTAAATTGAAGTAAAATAAATAACTAGCAGTCATCACAACCCAGGTTAAAGATAAAGGTAAGAAAACTTTCCAACCGAGTCTCATTAGTTGGTCATATCTATATCTGGGAACAATAGCTTTAACCAAAGCAAATAGGACAAATAACAATAAAATTTTTAATATAAGCCAAATCGCTCCAGGCACCAATGTAAATGGATAAATTTCTATTGGGGACATCCAACCACCTAAAAACAAAATGGCACCCATAGCACACATTAATAAAATATTAGCATATTCACCTAGCCAAAACATTGCATACATCATTCCAGAATATTCTGTTTGATAACCAGCAACTAATTCTGCTTCTGCTTCTGGTAAATCAAAGGGAGGTCTATTTGTTTCAGCTAGAGCTGAAATAAAAAAAATAACAAACATGGGAAATAATGGAATAACGAACCATAAATTTTTTTGAGCTTCAACAATATCATTTAAATTTAATGATCCCACACATAATAGAACGTTAATGATTATAACACCTATAGAAACTTCATAAGAAACCATTTGAGCAGCAGATCTTATAGCTCCAAGAAAAGGATATTTTGAATTTGATGCCCAGCCTCCCATTATGATTCCATAAACACCCAAAGAAGAAACTGCAAATAAATATAAAATACCCACATTAATATCTGCCAAAACTTGTGTTGCACTAAATGGTATTACAGCCCAAGCGACTAAAGCTAGGGTCATAGTAACAATTGGTGCTAAAATAAAAATTACTTTATTTGAGCTAGACGGAATAATAATTTCTTTAAATATATACTTCAGAGCATCTGCTAACGATTGTAGTAAACCAAATGGTCCAACCACATTTGGACCTTGTCTTTTTTGAACAAAAGCCCAAACTCTTCTATCAAGCCAGACTATCATAGCAACAGACACAAGAACTGGTACTAACAAAAAGAGTATTTTGTAAATTTCTTGAAAAACAATATTTAAATATTCCATCCTAACCCTCTGTGCCTGTAGATTGATAATTTAATTTTGAATTATTGCATTCAACCATAGTTTTTGAAGATCTAGCTATAACGTTAGAAAAGTAATAATCTTTCACATCAATTTTTAGAGTTTCATTTGTGAATTTATTTTCATCAAATTCAGTATTGTTTTCATCTGTGTTCTTTTGTTTTTCTTTTTGTAAATTGAGATAATTAACCATGCTGCTTACTAATTCATCCTTATCATTAAATAATTTTCTATTATTCATTAACTCAGCAAGCTCATTAATAATTTGCCAATCTTCTTTTGCATCTCCTGGAGGATATGATGCCTTATAAGCTTTTTGAAGCTTGCCTTCTAAATTTGTAAAATATCCATCTTGCTCGGTGTATGCAGAGCCAGGTAAGATAATATCGGCTATTTCAGCACCTTTATCACCATGACTACCTTGATAAATAATAAATTCATTTTTCTTATCAAAGTTTAAATTGTCTTGCCCGACTAAATAAATGACATCAAATTTGTGGTTTTGTAAATCTTCTAATAGATTATTCTCTTCATTTACTAAACCCAGATCATAGTTGCCAACTGTTGCTGCGTCACGAGATAAAATATTAAACGGGTTCCAATCCTCACTAACTTTTTTATTTTTAACAAGAAA
>CABXKF010000044.1 GCA_902512765.1 uncultured Pelagibacteraceae bacterium
AGCCAATTTATGTAGATAATAAAATCATTGGAAAAACTACATCAGGAAATTATTCATTTAATTACAATAAAAACATGTCTTTTGGTTATATTAACACTGAGCTTACTAACGATGAATTAAAAGATAAGAAAATATATATTGAAATAGAAAAACAAAAATATTTAGCTGAAGTATTATTTAAACCTTTAAAACAATCAAATTATAAATCAATTTAGATTCAATCCTTATTTAAATTCATGATTATTGGAAGATTATAGCTTAAATTTAGGCTGAATTTTTAACAACTAATAAATTAATCATTTTTGCTATAAACTCTGCTTTAGCTTTAAAATGTTCTTGAATGATAGGTGCAACTTTAAGAGGTGTTAAATCAGAAACATAATATTGCTTTAAAGAATTTGATTTTATCATATTTTCTTTTTTAAGTTTCTTTAATTTTCTTATGACTGTTGCTCTTGGTATTTTGGTCATCTCAGAAATTGACATCGCATTTAAACCTAAGCCTGCATTATCCATTGTATATCTTATAAAATCATCAAGCATGAATGAAGCCATAGACGAGTCGGCAATATCTTTATTATTATACATTTGATTTAAACTACATGTGCCCCATATATAATAAGAATGAAAATCATTAAAAAGCTTTTTTTTCCAACTTAGAATAATTGGTAACTGAAGCTGATAAAACCATAACCATGTTGTTGAAAAATTATCTTGAATTATTTTATTTATTCTAATCTCATCAATAGAACTATTAAGAAGATTATTTTCTTTCATTAATTCAGATAATCTAGAAATATATTTTGATGTATTTTTAGTTTGGCTTTTAGGTTTTATACGATTGTAAACAGATCGATCAAGAATTATTTTCTTTTTTTGTTTTATAATTACCCTTGATTTTTCAAGTTCAGCAATTTTCCGTCTTGCAGTTTCTATCGGAATATCAAATTCTTCTGCTAGTTCTGTAATTTTAAAATTAGTTATTTCTAATTCTGGATCTGAATAAAAATCGTCATAATTATATATTATGCCATTATCATGAAAAAACTTTAAAGTATTTCTAACTAATGAAATAACAATAAAGTATTTTGTTAAATCATTAAATGCCAAGTAATTTTGATTAAGATAACTCCATTGATGAAATACCCAGTCTTTAGAAATTTTACCAAAATTTTTAATCAAAAAATTATAAATAATTTTATTATTAAATATTTGTGAAGTTTCTATTTTTTTTGAAACCATAATTAGATAGAGCTAGTAACCTAAATAAATTTAAGCACAAGCAATTTGATTTTTTACCAATTTTTTTTAGCAAAATTTGAGTAATATTTTGAAAAAATTCCCATTTTGAACACTCCTATTTCTATTGATTATAAAGGACTAATTCGTAAATTATTTTAAAATTCCCATTTTGAACATTCTAATAGTTAAAACAAAATATTAATGTTTTATGAATTTTGAATGTTAAAAATTTTATTGAAAATAATTTTATTTATTTCATTTTTGGTTTTAGCTTCTTGTGCTTCAAGATCACCTGAGCCGCTTGCAGTCAAGACTTTAGAGACATCTGTTAATGATGATATCAAGACAATATCAAATATTAGTGCGCAAAATGAAATACTTAAAAATGATTTAGACATTGATTTATATAAAGCGATTGCAATTGCTATAGAGAATAATAAAGACATTAAGGTAAAATTATTTGAAACTGCATTAGCAAATCAACAACTTGAGGATATTAGGTTTGATATGCTACCTTCTATGTCTGCTAGTGCAGGTTATACAGGAAGCGACAAATATCAATCAAGCACTAGCGCAACAGTTAGTACAAACGATGATGCAGGAAGTAAGGGTTCTTCATTTTCTACATCAAAAACAAAAGATATTTTTGAACAAGATGTTGGATTTGCTTGGAATGCACTTGATTTTGGTTTGTCTTATATAAGGGCGGGGCAAAGTGCAGATAGGTCATTAATAGCTAAAGAAATTGAAAAAAAATCAGTTAACAATATTGCAAAAGATGTAATCCAAGCTTATTGGAATGCGCTTTCAGCGCAAAAATTAATTAAAGAGTATGATCCTTTAATCAAAAAAGTTAACCATGCACTCAGCGACTCTCAAAAAATTGAGGAGATGTTATTACAAAAACCAATGGATGCACTTTTGTATCAAAAAGAATTATTAGATATTAAAAGAGCACTCATCACTCAAAGACAAACATTAATTAATGCTAAAATTATTTTAGGTGGATTGATGGGGCTGATGCCTTATCAAGAATATAATTTAGTTCAAACAAGTAATCCAATTAATATTTTGGATATGGAACTAAAAAATATGGAAAAACATGCTTTAATAAATAGAACTGAGTTATTAGAAAACAGATATCAGGAGAGAATTTCGTTAGCTGAAACAAGAGCAGGGATAAGATCATTATTACCAAGTTTAAATCTGAACGCAGCTTATGTAAGTTCATCAAATAATTACTTACAAAATAAACAAAATTTTGAATATGGCACATCTATTGGTGCAAACTTAATAAATGTTTTTAGAGCACCCTCAATTAAAAAGGTAAATGAAGCTAATACAGCGATTATTAGAGAGCAAAGACTTGCTTTATCAATGGCGGTATTGTCACAAGTTCACCTAGCCAATATTGATTTTCAAATGAGCATGGAAGAATATGAAACAGCTGATCATTATCTTTCTGTATCAAGAAAAATTGCTAGCCAAGTACGAAACGCTCAAAAAATTGCAAGATTTGGTGATTTAGAATTAATTAGAGAAGATGCAAGTTCATTAGTTGCAGAGCTTAGAAAAGATATTGCATTTGCTAAGATGCAATATGCAGCTGCCCAAGTTTATACTTCAGTTGGAGTAGATGTTGCTAGAAGAGAAAATTTTGAAGGCAATACTGTATTATATGCAGAAAAAATTGAAGATTTATTTGAGGATTTAGGTGAAAATTATAAATCTAAAGTAATCAAGCCTATTCAAAAACAAAACCCTGTTGCTAAAGATTTTAAGGATAATTTTGCCAAATTTTCATTTGCAAAAAACACATTTAAACTTCAAGGAAATGGACAAGCTCAATATTCTGCAAGATTAGCAAATAACCAGCCGCTCCCATATTGGATAGATTTCTTACCAACACAGAGAACTTTTTTAATTGATAAGCAAAATAAAGG
>CABXKF010000045.1 GCA_902512765.1 uncultured Pelagibacteraceae bacterium
TAATCAATTCAAAATTAAAAAAGAATCTAGCAATCTAATTGTAACCCGTGGAAAAAAAATATCAGGGAAACTGAAAAAAAGTTAAATGGCCAAAAAACTACAAAGAAAGCAAAAAATCTTTATAGAAGCGCTTGAGCAAAGGATAATGCTCGATGGAGCAGGGGCCTCAACCTTTTTAGATTTAATTGATGATAGCAACCAGCAAGAGATAAAAAAAAACTCTAAAATAATCGATACCACTAAAGATAACAATGAAGTTCCCTTTGCCAATGTTGCAAGAGATCAAGCAAGAAAAAGTGTTGTCTTCATCGATAGCGCTGTTGCTGATTATGAAACAATCATTAATTCATTTAAAGAAAACACTGAATTTTATTTAATCAATTCAAATGAAGATGGATTTGAAAAAATTGATGCAATTTTAAATGATCGAAAAGATATAGATGCGTTACACATCATTGGTCATGGTTCTGCTGGTGAAATTTTATTTGGTAATGCTTTTTTAAATAACGATACCATTACTAATTACCAATCAACTTTAGCATCCATTGGTCAATCTTTAACAACTAGTGGGGATATTTTGTTTTATGGTTGTAATGTTGCATCCACAGAACAAGGTGAACTTTTAATTAAAAAAATATCAGAAATAACTAAAGCAGACATTGCAGCTTCAGATGATTTGACTGGTAAAGGGGGTGATTGGGATTTAGAAAAAGAAGAGGGTTTTATTGATGTTAAAGAATTAAAAATTAAAAATTATGATCACTCACTTGATACGTTAACTACATCGGGAATAGTATCTGGTAGTGGCGTCACTCATATAGCATCAGGCAATGTTGATATGCTTACATCCAGTCAGACAAAAATGGGATTAGGAAGTAATGGTATTTATTCTCACATATCAAGCCCAAACACTCAATATGCATTAGCTCTAGAAAGATCAGATGTAAGTGTTGCGAGTGGAAAAATAATTTCCAATATAAATATTGATGTAACGGATACAGGTTTGTCAGATCAATTATCTTCTGGATCTGCTTATATTCTTGGTGACTCAAACCAAACAGCTTCAGAAAGTATGACAGTTAATTCTTACTTAGTAGCATATGTAGGTAGCCGAGATAGAACAAGTAGTAGTCGTTTTGGTTCTGCAGTTTTTGATGGTGAGATAGTCGGTATTTTCTTTGATCAAGTTTACACCAGAGGACAAACTGTTGATGGTGTTCAATATCATAGTAGCTCATTTACTTATGATATGAGTAATAATAGTCATTCAAGTAATGTTTCGGATAGTGATGGAGGTAGGATTTTAGAAGACCCAAATTTTCATAGTGGTAATCAAACATCCGGTAGTGCTGACTGGGTGTCTGTTGGAAATCATGGATCAGGTACTAATAACTATTTAAGTTTTGGTTTTACAAATAATAATAACAGTACAGGTGATTATATTCGTGTTATTGTAAAACAAGAAGTTGCCAATTCAGCTCCTTCAGCAACAAATGATACAGATGCTGTAAATGAAGATGCAACTATAACTGAAAGCTCAGGATCAGAATTATTAGTTGCAGATGATAGTGATGCAGACAGTGATACATTAACAGTTACACAAATTGCAGTAACTGGTGGATCTAATTCAAGTGTCAGTTCAAATACTACTCATTCTAATGGAACTTCAATTACTGGAACTTATGGAACTTTAGTTGTTGGTGCCAATGGATCTTATACTTATACAGCCGATCAATCAGCTGCAGATGATTTAGATGCAAGTGATACTGTTACAGATAGTTTTACTTATACAATATCTGATGGAACAGCAACTGATACAGCAACTTTGATTATTACTGTAACAGGTATCAATGATGCTCCGGTTGCAGACAATGAAACAGGTGCAGTGAATGAAGATGCAACATTAACTGTAACAGATGGAACGTCAGATGTTTTACATGGAGACACAGATGCAGATGACAGTGCGTCTCTAACAGCTACAACTTACTCTCATACTTCAGCTACTAATGAAAGTGGAGGAAGTGCATCATCTGGAAATGGAAACAGTGGTACTGCTGGAAGTGGAGCTGTTGTGGGTTATTATGGTACATTAACTCTAGCAGCGGATGGAACTTATACTTATGCAGCTGATCAAAGTGCTGCAGATGATTTAGATGCAAGCGATACAGTTACAGATGTCTTTACCTACACAGTTTCAGATGGATCAGCCACTGATACTGCAACAATCACAATTACGATAACGGGTGTTAACGATGCTCCAGTTGCACAAAATGACACTGGTACAGTAAACGAAGATGCAACGTTAACAGTTTCAAATAGTGGTAATGCTACAAGTGTTGCGGGAGCTTCTCATGATGGAACTCCTTATGCAATTAATGAAGGTTCAATACGTTCTTTAACATTTAATCATGATGGTACTAAAATGTTTGTTGTTCATGCTAGCACACCAGCTGTTATCTCCCAACATGCTTTAACTACTGCTTTTGATATAACAACGGCTTCTCAAAGTACTACATATGATGTTAGTTCTCACACAACTAGTCCACGTGGTTTAAGATTTAACAGTGATGGTACTAAGCTTTATTTAAACTCTGATGAAAATTCTAACAAAAAAGTTTATGAATTTTCTTTAT
The DNA here is from genome assembly GCA_902512765.1 of uncultured Pelagibacteraceae bacterium. GTDB lineage: Bacteria > Pseudomonadota > Alphaproteobacteria > Pelagibacterales > Pelagibacteraceae > Pelagibacter. The sequence goes on from CABXKF010000045.1 coordinate 2,634, forward strand.
CTACCGCTTATGACATATCTTCATTATCATCACCTTCTTCAACTGTTATTAGTGGTCAAGATGGAAATCCTAGAGGTATAGCTTTTAATACTGATGGAAGTAAAATGTTTTTACTTGGAGATAGCAGTGATACTGTTTATGAATATTCTCTATCAACAGCTTTTGATACTACGACAATATCATACACAAATAGAAGTTTAGATGTAAGTTCAAGAGAGATAACCACAAGAGGTCTTTCGTTTAATTCAACAGGTACAAAATTATTTATCACAGGTCAAAATAGTGATGATATTTTAGAATACGATCTTAGCACTGGTTTTAACCTATCTACAGCTTCATATAATGGTGCATTTGACATGACTGGTACAGTTACAAAACCAAATGATGTTGTGTTTAATAATGATGGAACTAAAGCATTTATAGGTCAAACAGGTTCAAATAAAATTTTTTCTTTTTCACTTTCAAGCCCATTTAGCTTAGTTGATATAACAGGGGAAAATACAGGAGATGTTCTTGATACAAGCTCTTCATCAAACTCAGATAGCG
>CABXKF010000046.1 GCA_902512765.1 uncultured Pelagibacteraceae bacterium
TCAAAAGTTATGCAACCAACTTCTGTTCAAGATGCAAAATTGAATAAAATAGACATACAAGTTAAATCCTCATTTGTTTCAAAGTCTGGAACGTTGATCACAAATTCTTCCAAAGCCTTTAGTGATCAAATAATAACTGGAATTTCATCAACAAAAAATGATGCAAAAATTACAATTGAAGGAGTTAAAGATAGGCCAGGGGTAGCAGCATCCATTTTTAAACCACTATCTCAAAATTTGATAAATGTAGATATGGTTGTTCAGAATATTTCACTTAACGGTAAAGAAACAGATCTTACGTTTACAATCAAATCTGATGATTTAAAAAAAGCAGAAAAGTTTATAAAAAAAAATAAAAAAATATCTTACAAAAAATTATCTTTTGATAAAAATGTATCTAAAGTTTCAATTATTGGAGTTGGAATGATAACAACTCCTGGAATAACTTATCGAATGTTTCAAGCTTTAGCTTCAAAAAAGATAAACATCTTGGTAATATCTACTTCCGAAATAAAAATTTCAGTTTTAGTTGCCGCTAATCAAGTAAAAAAAGCTATAGCTGTATTACATAAAGAATTTAAATTAGACTAAATTTTATGAGCCTCAGGCCCTTCAGAAATATTAATCGAAAAAAAACTAAAGTAATAAATGTTGGTGACATAAAGGTTGGTGGGGATAATCCAATTTCAGTACAGTCAATGACAAATACTTTGACAACCGATGTTAAAGCTACAATTAATCAAATAAATGCTATTCATGAAGAAGGTGCAGACATTGTAAGGGTTTCGTGTCCAGACGAAAACTCTACAAAAGCATTAAAAGAAATAACTCAAAATGTAAAACTACCAGTTATTGCAGATATTCATTTTCATTATAAACGAGCGATAGAGGCCGCAGAAAATGGAGCAAAATGTTTGAGAATAAACCCAGGTAATATTGGCGATAAACAAAAAATTCATGATGTTTTAAGTGCAGCAAAAAATAATGATTGCTCAATAAGGATTGGAGTTAATGCAGGTTCACTTGAAAAAGATATTCTTGAAAAATATAAAGAACCTTGTCCAGAAGCTTTAGTGGAAAGTGCTTTAAGAAATATAAAAATTTTAGAAGACCAAAATTTTTTTAATTTTAAAGTTAGTGTTAAGTCATCTGATGTTTTTTTATCAATTGCAGCTTACCGACAACTTTCAAAAGTAATGGATTATCCATTACATCTTGGAATAACAGAAGCTGGTAGTTTTGTTTCAGGAAGTGTTAAATCATCAATTGGCCTTGGAGCATTACTTTTAGATGGAATTGGCGACACTATTAGAATTTCGTTATCTGATGACCCAGTAAAAGAAATTAAAATTGGTAATGAAATTTTAAAGTCATTAGGATTAAGAAATAGAGGAGTTAAGATTATATCTTGCCCATCATGTGCAAGACAAGCATTTCAAGTAATTGATACTGTTAAGATTTTAGAGGAAAAATTATCACATATAAAAACTCCAGTTACACTATCTATAATTGGATGTGTAGTGAATGGACCTGGTGAAGCAGCGATGACAGATGTGGGTATTACAGGTGGTGGTAAGGGAAACAATATGCTTTATCTTTCTGGTGTTCAGAGTAAAAAAGTATTAACAAATGAAATAATTGACAAAGTTATCACTGAAGTTGAAAAAAAAGCTTCAGAAATAGAAAAAAAACAATGATACCGGCAAAAACAATTGAAGAACTTATATTAAAACATTCAACATTAGAAAAAGATTTGTCTTCTGGTGAAATTGACAAAAAGATATTTGCAGAAAAATCAAAAGAGTATTCAGATGTTAATGAAATTATAGAAAATGCTAAAAAATATTTATCGTATGATAATGATAAAAAAGACTTAGAAAAAATTTTAGATGATAGTTCTTCAGATAAAGAATTAAAAAATATGGCTGAATTAGAATTATCAGATTTAAAAACTGAATTTGAAATAAATGAGAAAAAATTAAAACTATTTTTACTTCCAAAAGATGAAGCAGATAAAAAAAATGCAATCATAGAAATTAGAGCAGGCACAGGAGGTTTGGAAGCAAGCCTATTTGCTTCAGATCTTTTTAAGATGTATGAAAAAGTTAGTCATAAAAAAAAATGGACACTAGAATTGATATCAATTTCAAGAAGTGATGCTGGGGGATTAAAAGAGGTTATAGCATCAATAAAAGGAACTAATATTTACTCAACTTTAAAATATGAAAGTGGTGTGCATAGAGTTCAAAGAGTACCAGATACTGAAACTCAAGGAAGAGTTCATACTTCAGCTGCAACAGTTGCAGTATTGCCTGAAGCAGAGGAAGTTGATTTAAAAATAAATGAGTCTGATCTAAGGATAGATGTTTTTAGAGCTGGTGGGCCAGGAGGACAGTCAGTTAATACTACTGATAGTGCAGTTAGAATTACTCATATTCCAACAGGATTATCTGTTTCCCAGCAGGATGAAAAGTCTCAACATAAAAATAAAGCTAAAGGTATGAAGATTTTAAGGTCAAGGTTATATGAATTAGAAAGATCAAGAATTGACCAGGAAAGATCACAAGATAGAAAAACAAAAATAGGGACAGGTGATAGATCTGAAAGAATTAGAACTTATAACTTTCCCCAAGGAAGAGTAACTGATCACAGAATTAATTTAACACTCCATAGATTGGAAGAATTTTTAGAGGGCGAAGCTTTTGATGAGATGATTGAGTCATTAACATTACAAGCACAAGAAGATAGCTTAAGCAGTTTAAACTAGATGAATATTCAGTCAGCAATTACAGAAGGAACAAATACTTTAAAAGATAGATCTATTCTTTCAGCTCATCTCGATTCTGAGATTTTAATGGCAAAAGCTTTAGGTGCAAATCGTGAATATATTATTCTGAATAATGATAAGATTTTAAAAGAAAAAAATTTAAAATATTTTAAAAAGTTAGTACAAGAACGAGCTTCTAGAAAACCAATAGCATATCTATTAAATAAAAAATTTTTTTGGGACAGTGAATTTTATGTAGATAAAAATTCACTTATTCCAAGACCTGATACAGAAATTATCATAGAGCAGGTTTTAAAATTAACTAAAAATAAAAATAAACTT
>CABXKF010000047.1 GCA_902512765.1 uncultured Pelagibacteraceae bacterium
CTTCAACAACTATTATTTCACCTTGGTTGATAACTCCTACTCTATCCGCTATAGCTTCGGCTTCTTCAATATAGTGGGTAGTTAATATGATTGTGACACCTGTTTTTCTTAATTCTTCAACAATTTTCCACATATCCTGCCTCAACTCTACATCAACTCCTGCAGTTGGCTCATCTAAAAATAAAATTGATGGTTCATGAGATAAAGCTTTTGCGATTAAAACTCTACGCTTCATTCCTCCTGATAATTGTCTTAATCTTTGATCTTTTTTATCCCAAAGACTTAATTGTCTTAAAATTTTTTCAATATGATTTGGATCAGGCTTTTTTCCATATAAGCCTCTTGAATATGAAACATTGTTAAAAACAGTTTCAAATTGTTCTAAAGTTAATTCTTGCGGAACTAAACCAATTCTAGATCTTGTTTCTCTATAATCGCTAATAATATCAAATTCGTCAACAGTGACTTTCCCAGAAGATGGTTTTACAATACCACAAATTATACTAATTAATGTTGTTTTACCGGCCCCATTAGGTCCAAGCATTGCAAAAATTTCACCTTTTTTAATATTTAAATTAACACTTTTAAGAGCATTAAATCCATTTGCATAAACTTTTGAGAGATTATCAATGATTATTTGGTTTTCTGACATGAGATGTAACAGTTATATAGAGGTTATCTATTGAATTTCAATAATAATAAAAGAAGTAATCTAAAGAGACCATTTTAAAATGGTCTCCATATGATTTTTGATTAACGTTTTTTTATCTCTAGAATTATGGCTGGAAGAAATGTCGCTACCATAAAAGACAAAAACAATAGAGATTGTAAAACAAATGGAGAAAACATTTCCTTAGACATTAATAATCCCACAAGTAAACTTTTTGAAAAATCTGGGAATGGAAATAATAAAAAACCACCAATTAATCCAATGACTATTGCAAAATAGGCAGTTTTTTCATTTAAACGTTTATTGTAAAAGCTGAAAAAAACGGTGTACACAAATGCACAACATAATAAATCAGCTAATAAAAATAAATACAAAATATCAAAACCCTTTGAAGCAATAAAAAATGAAACTAGAGATATAATTATAATAAAATATCTTGAAAGTTTTAAATAATCAGTTTTATTATTAAGATTAAATGTTGCTTTACCATCAACCACTAAAAGACTTGAAATTGCATTAACTAAAGTATCTACAGTTGAAATTGTAAGGGCTAGCCCAAGTATTATTATTAACAAAGATAAGGTTTGTGTTTGCTCTTTTAATAATAATGTAAAAAATCCTAAATCAGGTCTTTGACTTGGATCCATTGAAAAGGACACCATTCCAGTAAATCCCATAAAAAAAACTATAGGTATAATTATAAAAAAAGAAATTAATAAACTCTTTTTAAGAGTTTGATAATCTTTTGCAGCATAAACACGTTGCCAATTTCCTTGGTGAAATAAATTAGTTGCAGCTACTGCAATAAAAAAAGTTAATCCTGCTGTATAACTTGGGACATAAGAACTGCTAAGTAATTGAGGATTTTTTTGTTTTATAAATTCTAATGAATAACTGTTACCTGTATAGGATAAGATATAAGAAATTGAGATTAGCAACAAAAAAGTAATTACAATCATTTGAATGTTATCCGTAAATATTGATGCTCTTAAACCACCATACAAAGTGTAAGTAAGTGTCGCCATAAGTACAATTAATGCTGTAATCCATAGCTCAGTTCCTGATATATAATTTATCAGTACTGCAACAGCGGTAACTTCTGCACATAAGAATATAAACATATAAAATATAGTAATTAATAAAATTAGTTTAAATAAACTTTTTCCAAATTTTCTTCTCATAAATTCAATTAATGATGATCCTTTTGGAAACTCAGTTCTAATTTTTTTTCCTAAATAAATTAAAAAAATCATTGGAAAAGCTGTACCGAGTGCATAACCAATAACAGCTCCTAGTCCACCCCACGTAGCAGCGGCCGCAGGACCAAATAAAATCCATGCTCCTAATGCAGAAGCAATTAAACTTGTCGTTAATGAAAACAAACCAATATTTCTATTTGCTGTGAGATAATTATTGATCCCTTTAAATTTTTTAGAATGATAAAGACCTAGTACTGTAAATAATAGGCTTATAACTATAACTAACGATAACGATGTTGATTGACTTATAAGATATGTTTTATCCATTGTTCTCCCTTTCTGAATTACCGGACAGGTTCTTAGGGTTTATTCTCAGTCTGTTAAGACACCCCTTTCAAAATTAATATTATATTTTAGTAATTATTGATAGTTTTTTTTAGAAAAAATGTTTCTCAATCAAATAATACAAAGTAAAAATGATTAATGATGAACAAATAATGATAAAAACTCTCTCTTGATTGCTCATTACTTTTGGCTTTTGTGATTCATTATCTCAATCATGCATTGAGTAGCATATTCTCGCCATTCAGATGAGCTTTTTGTTTTAAGATTATCTAAATGATCACGATTACTTTTGATATCATTTTGATGTTTAAGTTTATCAGCACCATTAAGATTTTCTTCCATACTTGATAGATTTGTTTCCATCGCTTTTATCCATTCATTACCAAGTTCAACACATCTATTGTCATCTTTTTCATCACATATTTGTTTGAAAAAATTAAATATCACATCATCTGTTTTAATAGCGGTGTTCATTTTACTTATTACAAATACCAATTGAACCTGGGCCGCAAGTTTCGCCACCTGTCCATGTTGCACCAATCAAATTAGCACCATCAAAGTTAGTATTGGTAATATTAGATGAAGTAAAATTAGCTTCCATTAAATTTGCATTTTGAAAATTTGCTTCAATTAAAGTTGCTCCCATAAAATCAACTCTTGTCAAATTGGAGCCAGCAAAATTAGTTTTTTCAAAATTTGCTCCAATAGAAATTGTTTCATAAAGATTTGCTCTAACAAAGGTAGACTCAGGAAAAGTTCCAAACGATAAATTTGAATTCATCATTATACTTTTATCAAAATTGACCTGAATAAAACTTGCAAAAGATAAATTTGAATTTGGAAGATAGCTTCCTTGTAAATCTTGCGCATCTGAAAATCTACAGTTTGAATAA
>CABXKF010000048.1 GCA_902512765.1 uncultured Pelagibacteraceae bacterium
TAGAAATAATTGATTTTGTTGACTTGATTGAGAAAAGACATCATTTTGCAAAAGAGCTTTCTACAGGACAAAGAAAAAGACTTGAGATGGCAAGGGCAATGGCAATAGAGCCAAAATTATTACTAATGGACGAAGTAACTGGTGGTGTTGACCAAAAAACTATACCTGGTCTCGTGGAACTTATCAAAAAACTTAAAAAGTCAGGAGTTACAATTGTTACGATTGAACATAATATTAATATCATTATGGAGATTTCAGATAATATCTTAGCTCTAGATCAAGGAGAAAGAATAGCCTATGGCTCTCCAAAAGAAATTCAAAATAATAAACAGGTTGTGGACTCTTATTTAGGAACATTCGATGCTGCTTGATATTAAAAATATTGATGTTTTATACGATGACTTTCAAGTAATTTGGGACGTATCTATAAATGTTAAGAAAGCAGAAATGGTTGCTCTTTTAGGGCCAAACGGTTCTGGAAAAAGTACAATTTTAAATACAATAAGTAATTTAGTACATCATAAGAATGGAAGTATACATTTTGATAACAATTTAATCTCCAAAGAACCTACACATAAAAGAACTGCACTAGGCATATCTCATGTTCTTGAAAGAAGAAGAGTTTTTCCTCATTTGACTGTAATGCAAAATCTTTTACTTGGCGCTTGGCACCCTGCAGCTAAAAAGGAATTAGATAATTCGCTAAATAAAATTTATAAGATCTTTCCAAAACTTGAAGCTAGATCTAGCCAATTAGCGAGGACAATGTCTGGCGGTGAACAACAAATGTTGGCAATAGCTAGAGGTATGATGGGACTTCCAAAACTTTTAATGGTTGATGAACCTTTTTTGGGTTTGTCACCAATGGTAATGAAAGATTTAATTAAAATTTTTAAAAATATTGTTAACGAAGGAATATCAATTTTGTTTGTTGAGCAAAATGTTAGATTAGCTCTTAGTATGGCCGATAGAGGTTATGTGCTTGAAAGTGGAAGATTAGTTATTGATGGAAAATCAGAGGATCTAATTGATAACGATAAAGTTACAAAAGTTTTTTTAGGAAATTAATTATAAGGCTGCTAAATCATTATTTAGCTTATCAGTTATAAGCATTTTTCCAGGACTGTGTGTTATACAAAAATCTGGTTTCGAATCTTGCAAAACAGATTGCGGTGTTACTCCACAAGCCCAAAAAACTGGAATCTCATTATTTTTAAATGCTTTTGGTGGATCACCATATTCTGGATTCATTATATCTTTTATGCCGATTTCTGAAGGGTCACCTAAGTGTACAGGCGCACCATGAACAGCTGGAAATCTTGAACTAATTTGAATTGATCTAATTGCATCTTTTGAATTCAATGGCCTCATAGAAACCACAAGCTTTCCTGAAAATTGGCCAGCTGGTTCACAATCTATAGATGTTCGATACATTGGTACAATAGTATTATTTTCTATATGTTGAATAGGTATTCCTGCTTCAATTAAAGGTAGCTCAAAAGACATTGAGCATCCCAAAACAAATGTTGTTAAATCTTCATTCCAATATTTTTTTATATCATAAGGCTCATCAATAATTTTTCCTTTTTCCCATACTCTATATTGAGGTACATCTGTTCTGATATCAATATCTCCCAAATCTTTTAAAGATGGATCTCCCTTAGTGCCAAAGCCTATTAGAGGACAAGGCTTTGGATTTTTTTGACAAAATGAAGCAAAATCCATTGCGTACTTACTTGGTAAAATACAAATATTTCCTTGTACATATTTGTTTGCTGATCCAGCTGTTTGTTCAGTATATTCGTTATTTCTGATAACTTTTCTTGCTTCTTTTGGATTTTGTATGTCAAGCATATGAATTAATATTTTGATGTTTTTGTTCCATCAATTATTTCTTTTAATTCACCATACTCTTCACAATTACAATTTTCCAATACATTCAATCTTTCTTTTGCAAGATCAATTCTATTGGTTACAACATAAAGTTCGCCCAAGTATTCATTAATTCCTTTATGATTTGGATCAATTTCTAAACCAAGTAAATAATATTTCTCTCCATTTTCATAATCACCTAGTTTTCTAGTTGTAAAACCCAGATAATTTAAAGTATCAGCTTGAAGTGGTTTTTTTTTATTAGATTTTAAAAGTAATTTTTGAGCTTTCTCATATCTTTTATTAGCTTTTTCAGTTTTACCTTTTTTTTCATACTTTTTTGCAAATTTAATTGCCTCAACAGCCTTAGTGTAATCAGTTTTAACTTTTGCAGGTTTAGGATCTGATCCTGCCGAATGTGAGTATGTTGCAAATAAAAGCAAAGCAAGAATAGTAAATATATATTTTAACATTAAATAAATTTCTCCATTAAGTTTAAAGGTTTAAGTTTAAGTCCATTATCAATCAAATTATCTTTGATTGATTTTGCTGTAGCTAATGAACTTTCATTATCACCATGTATGCATACAGAGTCTATTTCACAAGGTATCTGTTTTCCACTGTGACAATTAAGTGCCTGATTTTTAACCATATTTAGCACGTGTTTTTTTGCTTGCTCTGGGTCAGTTATTAATGCGTGAGATTTTTTTCTAGAAACTAGATTTCCATCGTCCTCATAGTTTCTATCCGCAAAAATTTCACATGCAATTTTCATGTTGAATTTTTTTGCAGCTTCTTCCATTTTCGAACCAGTTGGAACAAGGTAAATTAAATCTTTGTTAATTCCTTTTATTGTTTTAGCTAAAGTAGTTGCTAATTCTATATCTTCGCAGGCCATATTGTTAAGTGCACCATGAGGCTTAATGTGTGTAACATTTTCTTTATAATTGTCTGCAATTGTTTGTAAAATATCATATTGATCAATTATTAATTTTGTAATTTCACCTGAAGAAAGATTCATTCTTTGTCTGCCAAAATTTTCAGGGTCATTAAATGATGGATGTGCACCAATGCTTACCCCATTCTCCTTGGATATTTTAATAACTTGGTTCATAGACTCATCGTCTCCAGCATGAAAACCACAGGCAACATTAGCAGAATTTACTATCTCTAG
>CABXKF010000049.1 GCA_902512765.1 uncultured Pelagibacteraceae bacterium
AGAGGTGGCTACAATATTACAAAGATAGGAAAACAAGACTACAACATTGAAGTTGCATTACCTGGCATTGATAAAAAAAATGTCAAAGTTAGTGTTGAAGATAATGTTCTTATAATAAAGTCTTTTTCAAATAATAAAATTGAAAAAGATGATAAAGAATATCTTTATAAAGGTGTTGAAAAAGAAAATATCTGTGCCAGCTTTATTATAAGCAAGGATATAAAAGTCAAAGAGGCGATCATGGAAAAAGGTTTATTATCAATTAAGTTAAGAGAAGAAAAACCTTTGCCAAAATATGTTGAGGAAATACCAATTACTAGCAGGCAATAATATTATGAATAGTCTCAGTTAAATACTGAGGCTATTTAATTTATTTTGAAAGATTAGATAATTTATCGAAATCGTTAATATAGATTTGCTTAGAAGATAAGACTTTAACTATGTTTGAAGTTTTTAATTTAGAAACTTCTCTGCTCACTGTTTCAATTGTTAAACCTAGGTAATCAGCTATATCTTGTCTTGTCATTGGTAAACTTATCGGATTGTTTTGCCAGCCAATTCTTTTTCTTTGATCTGAAATATTCATTAAAAACTTAGCAAGTCTCTCTGTAGCATCTAGTTTTCCAAGAACACCCATTCTATCTTGAGCCAGTGTTAATTCATGAGATGTTTGATTCAAAAGCTCTTTTGCAAGAACCATATTTTTATCAATGTATTCATCTAGTTTTTTCTGTTCAAAAACACATACACGCACCTGGCCAATAGCTTCTGCACAATAATTGTATTTACCATTTTTATAAGAACCAAAAAAATCTCCAGGATAGAGAAAACCTATTATCTGAATACGACCATCATCAATTAATTGATAAATTTTAACATTTCCTTCAGTAATATTATAAATATTTTTTGCATCATCCTGTTGCAAAAAAATGTTTGCTTTATTTTGAAATTTTTTTTCTGATGAAATATTTGAAAATTCTTTGAGCTTTTCCTCCTGTAGACATCTGCAAAATGAGTATGGTCTAATATTGCACTCTGAGCATCTGCTCTTTTCGTTAAATTCTTTATTCAATTGTGCTGACTGCATACCAAAATATATAAACAAAGTATAAATTGTTATTGATCCAGATCAAATAGTTCTTTTAAATTTAGGATAGATACAAAGTGTGCTTAGTACAAATAATACGAACAATCTGCCAGGTCTCAATATTTTAAGATTTCAAGATAGTGACTTAAACTTAATGGGTATTTTACCTTTATTAGCTGAAGAATTTCCATCTTGGGGGTTAGACAGATTAAAAAGTTATATTAGATTAGTTCTAAAACAAGAGTCGAACGGTATCTTGGTTGCAAAAAATAATTCTTTGTACAATGTTGGTTTGCTAATTTACTCAATGCAAGACATTATAAATAAAGGCTTTTCCAAAAATGCTAAAAAAGAATTTTCTAAATGTTTAGTTGTAGAAAATTTAATTTCTTCAAGTCCTGTTTTGGAAAAAAAAGTTTATCTACAACTTACTAATAAAGCTGTTGATATTGCCGAAAACAATAGCTGTGAAATTGTTGAACTACCTAGATTTAATTCTTCATTTGATTTGGTAAAAAAAAAATATGAAAAAAAAATTGTTAACTCAGATGGGTGGAGAACCTTTATTAAAATTGATAAAATATTAACAGCTAATAAAGAGCTTTAATTAAATTATAAAACTTTCCAGTCTGTTTCAAAGGTAACATAATTTACCTGAATACAACGTCTTTCTTTAACTATTTTCTTTTTTTCCATACCGTGCCAAGTATTGGGACCACTAGTAAACATGTATCCGTAATTATTTTTGTATGGAACTGTTTTTACTTTTTCTAATTTATCATTATAAAAATCTGTTCCAAGTTCCTCTGACTCGTTAGTATTATTAACAAATATTAATCCTGACATTAATTTTTCTTTAATGTCGCAATGAGGCTTTAACCAAAAACCCTCGCGATCACAAATAACCTCAACTCTGACATATGAGTTTGATAAATCTTTATTGATCATTTTTGAAATAGCTTGATGCACTTCTTTAGATTGAAGTTCGTTAATGAATTTAACTAAATTTGGAAATTGTTTTTCATTTTCTTTAGTTACAAAACATCTAAATTTTATTGCCTCACCACCAGAAGCTATTCCTTCTCTAAACTCAGCAGCCCCACCATCAATTGCTCTAGTTCCGTCATAATTTAAATTATGTTTACTAACATCTGGTATATCTGCTTTGATTATCTCTTCTATTGCACTCTTTGTAAGTGCATTATGGTATTCCCAGTGATCAAAAGGAAATTCATGTTTTTTTGATTGGTTTTGAATTGAATCTAAAAGTGACATTATGAATTAATTTGTTGTTTGATAATACTTGCTACTCTATTCGTTTCGTCTAATTTTTGATAGTTCCAATTTTCAATCTCTTCACCTAAAATTCTAGTTATATTTAATTCTCTAAATAAATTTCTAAATCTTTGAAATCTTTTGTCATTTTTTTTTGGCAAAATATTAGCTACATAAATAGGTTTTCCCGTTAAAGCTGCCTCAGAGATCATTGAGCTAGAGTCGCATGTAACAATAATATTCTCTGCAATTGCTAGAGCTGACAGGTAAGCTTTTTTATCAACATCCATTATAACCGTATGATTATCTCCAAAAAATTCTTTGGCATAATGAATTGTGTTTATTGGTGTTCTCATTGAGGGGATTATAACTAGTTGAAAATCATGTTTTTTTAGCAATTTATATAACATCGTAAAGATATGTTTCATATTCTTTGTGGAATAATCGTAATACT
>CABXKF010000050.1 GCA_902512765.1 uncultured Pelagibacteraceae bacterium
ACCTCTAAAATATTTTTTTGATGTATCCAGCTATAATTGTCTTCCCATGTAACATCATGACATGATTTTAATTCTGGTTTTTTTTTTAGATATGGTATTTTCATAAGTAGGGAAATATATGAATATAATAATTTATACAGTATTAATTTTGGCTGCTTTGTATTTTTTATTAAGGTTTTTTGCCTCAATAAATTCAAAAAAAATATCACAAGGTGTGAGAATAATATTATTTATTGGTTTAATAGTGGTTGCAATATTATTTGCAGTTGCTGGCAAATTTTTGTTAACTTTGCCATTAACAGTTGCAAGTTTGGCTTTATTAAAATTAAAAGGTCTTTCTTTTTTACAACTAATTTCATTATTCCGATTAATTCAAACCCTTAGAAATTCTGGAAGATTTTCATTTAATAATAAAAAAGTATCTAATACCAACACAATGTCTACATCAGAAGCTTACAAAATATTAAATCTTAATCCGTCAAAAAAAATAACTAAAGAGGATGTAAATAAAGCTTATATAAAAATACAAAAAAAAATTCACCCTGATATTTCACCAGAAACTTCAAGACTTTCGACTATAGTTAACGAAGCAAAAGATATTATTTTAAAAGATTTGTCTTAATTGATTAAGTCTTTACTAAATTTTTTTTTTATATAAATTTTGTTTATGAGTAAAATTAACGGCATATATGCAGCTTCAATGTCTGTTATTAATAATGACTCAACTTTAAATGTTGAAAAGACAATTCAGCATGCAGAGATGATCATTGACCAAGGTTGTCATGGTGCTGCAATATTTGGTAGCACAGGACAAGCCCAACTAATATCTGTTGCTGAGAAGATAAATTTATTTAATCAATTATCTACAAGTAAATATAAAGAAAAATATATAATTGGAACTGGTTTAAATTCTTTAGGTGAAACAATTAATTTAATGAGTGTAGCAAGATCTTTAAATTTTAAAAAATTTTTAATTATGCCACCTGCATTTTATAAATATACAGATAGCAATGTTATTAATTTTTACGCAAAAATTATTGATGCACATCCTGAGAGTGAAATAGTACTTTATAATTTTGAAAAACTGTGTGGATACAAGTTTAGTGTGGAATGTGTGCATGAATTGGTAAAACGTTTTCCTAAGCAAATTATTGGCGTTAAGGATAGTTCTTATAATCTTTTTGAAAATCTAGAATTAGATAATTTTTCAATTTTACCAGGGTCAGAGTCTAAATTATTGAAAGGACTAGAACTTGGTTGTTCTGGAATCATTACAGCAACCTGTAACGTTACCTCAGCTCTTGCAAGAAAAGTTTATGATGATTTTTTTGATAAAAAAGAACAAATAGTTAACCAAAAACTATGTGATGTTAGAAATACATTCGAAAAATATAATTTAATATCTGGACTTCATGCTTATTATTCAAAAAATGATTTAATTTATAAAAACGTTTTACCACCATTACCAATTTTAAATTCTAATGAAGAAAAGGAGTTAATTGATAATTTAGAAAAATTAAATTTTTCCATCAAACCAATAATGGCAGCCTAAAATGCAATTAGCTAGATTTCTTAACAATGTATTTAAGAAAGATGGTTTTATTTTAGAAAATGCTTATTCTAAAAATTATATTATTGGATCACCAAAAAGTGAAAAGCCAATTAAAGTTAAAATTTTAGACAAAAAACTTCATTATAAATTGTTATTCCAGCCAGATTTATATTTTGGGGAAGCTTATACTAATGGAGAGTTAATAATTGAAAATGGAAGTTTGAGTGATTTTTTAGATTTGGCATTAATGAATTTTGGAAGAAATGATCTAAATTTATTTAGTTATTTAATAAATAGACTTCGGGGATCTTATAGATACTTAACTAACTTTAATTTCATCAAAAAATCCAAAATGAATGTATCGCATCATTATGATATTTCAGATGATCTTTATGATTTATTTTTAGATCCCAAGAAACAATACTCGTGTGCGTATTTTAAAAATGAAAATGATACACTCGCAGATGCTCAAAATAATAAAATTCAACATATAATAAAAAAATTAAACATAAAACCTAATCAGAAAGTTTTAGATATTGGATGTGGCTGGGGATCTTTAGCTATTGATATTGCTCAAACTGCTAATTGTGAGGTTACAGGAATAACATTGTCTAAAAATCAACTTAATTATTGTAATAAAAAAGCAAAAGAACTCAATTTAGAAAATCAGCTAAAATTTAAATTGATAGATTACCGACAGCTTAATGAAAAATTTGATAGAATTGTAAGTGTAGGAATGTTTGAGCATGTTGGTAGGAAATTTTATAAGAAATTTTTCAAGCAAATTGATAAATTATTAAGCGATGATGGTATATCTTTAATTCATACAATAGGCTCAGTAAATCCACCAAGAGACCCACATCCTTGGATAACAAAATATATTTTTCCAGGGGGTTATACACCAAGCTTAAGTGAAGTGACCACACCTATCGAAAAAGCTGGGTTAATCATTTCTGATGTAGAGGTTTTAAAATTACATTACTCGCATACATTAAGACATTGGAAAGAAAACTGTATTAAAAATAAAGAAAAAATTATTCAAA
>CABXKF010000051.1 GCA_902512765.1 uncultured Pelagibacteraceae bacterium
AACAATGTTGGTATAGCTAAACATGCTAAAATAAAATACTCAGATTTATTTAGATCTATCATTGATTTAAGATCCTCATTGATTAATTTTCCAAAAACAACTCTTTTATATAACCATAACATATAAGCGGCCCCAAGAATTACACCTAAACTAGCTAAGACAGCGACTAAAAAATTATCTTTAAACACCCCCATTAAAATCAAAAACTCTCCAACAAAACCACTTGTTCCAGGTAAACCAAGCGCAGCAAGAGTAAATAACATAAACAAAATTGAGTATTTTGGAATGATTGACACTATTCCACCATACGAGCTAATCAATCTTGAATGCATTCTATCATAAACAACTCCAACACATAAAAATAAAGCAGCAGATACTAACCCATGACTGATCATTTGAATGATACTTCCTTCTATACCTTGTTGTTGAATAGTAAATATTCCTAAAGTTACAAAACCCATATGGGCTACAGAGGAGTATGCAATAAGTTTTTTCATGTCTTCTTGCATTAAAGCTATTAGAGATGTGAGAATTATTGCAATTACACTTAAAGTGTAAATTAAAGGTGTAAAAATTTCTGACGCAACAGGAAAAAGACCTAATGAAAATCTTATAAATCCATATCCAGCCATTTTTAGTAAAATCGCTGCTAACAAAACTGATCCAGCGGTCGGAGCCTCTACGTGTGCATCTGGCAGCCAAGTGTGTACAGGCCACATAGGTGTTTTTACAGCAAATGAACTAAAAAATGCTAGCCATAATAAATTTTGATATTTTGAATCTATACCAAGTTCATAAAGTTTAATTACATCTGTAGTGCCTGAAATCCAATAAATTGAAATAATAGCAACCAACATTAATACAGAGCCAAGAAGTGTATATAAAAAGAATTTAAAAGCTGAATATACTCTTTTTGGACCACCCCAAATGCCAATGATTAAAAACATTGGAATTAAACCTGCTTCAAAAAATAAATAAAAAACAACTAGATCAAGAGCACAAAAAACTCCAATCATAAAGCTTTCCATAATCAGTATTGCAATTAAAAAATCTCTTAATTTAGTTTTGATCGAACTGTTTACCGATATAATACATAAAGGTGTAATAAATGTGGTTAAGATAATAAATAAGATTGAAATTCCATCTACACCAACTTTATAATTTATAAAATTCTCAATCCAAATTCTTTCTTCGATAAATTGAAAGTTAGATGAAGACTGATCAAAAGAGATCCATAGATAAATAGAAATAACAAAATTAACCACTGATGTAAATAAAGCAACATATTTAACAGTTGAGTTATTACCTTCTATATTTTTGGTAAAAAATAAAAAAAGTGCACCAACAGTTGGTAATAAAATCAAAGATGAAAGAATTGGAAAGTTCATTATTTAACAATCAAAAAGGTTAATAAAGCTGAAAAGCCCAAAAGCATAACAAAGGCATATTGATATATGAAGCCACTTTGAAATTTGTTTGCCTTTATTGAACATTTTTTTATAAAAGATGAGATGCCGTCTGGTCCAAAACCATCAATTAATTTTCCATCACAAAATTTCCAGAAAAATAAACCTAATTTTTTTGATGGATTGATAAAAATGACTTCGTATAATTCATCAAAATACCATTTATTAATTAAAAACTTATATAAGGGCTTATTCATATTTGCTATCTGATTTGGTAATTCTTTATTTTTAACAAATAAATAATAAGCTATTGGAATTGACAGTAATACCAAACAAGGAGTCAGCAACAAAAACCAAGTTGGAGGATGCTCTAAGCTTAATGGTTCTAAAAATTTAATCGACTCAGCCCAGAAATGATTTTCTCCACCATGACCAACAAATAAGTCTTTGAATAAAAAACCTGCAAATATAGCTCCAATAGATAATATCACTAAAGGTATCAACATTATTAAAGGGGACTCATGTGTTTCCTCAATACTTACTTTTTTATTATTATAATTTCCGTGGAATGTTTTAAAAATTAATCTCCATGAATATATTGAAGTTAAAAATGCTGTAAAAATTCCAATTCCTGCAGCATAATATCCAGTAGTATTTCCCTTCAAATATGCAAATTCAATAATGGCATCTTTTGAATAGAAACCTGATAGAAATGGAAAACCGGTAAGAGCAAGTGTTCCAATAATCATTAATGCATATGTATAAGGTAATTTTTTCCAGACACCTCCCATATTGTTGATATCTTGTTCATCTTTAAATGCATGAATTACAGAACCTGAGCCTAAAAATAGTAAAGCTTTAAAAAATGCATGAGTAAATAAATGAAACATCGCCACGTTATAAGCTCCCACCCCGGCTGCAAAAAACATATAACCTAGTTGACTACAAGTTGAGTAAGCAATAATTTTTTTTATATCGGTTTGAACTAATGCAACTGTGGCTGCAAAAAAAGCAGTCGTCATTCCAACAATTGTTATCAAGTTCAATATTAATGGGGAATATTCATAAATTGGTGAACATCTTACAACCAGAAAAACTCCCGCTGTAACCATTGTTGCAGCATGAATTAATGCAGAAACGGGTGTTGGACCCTCCATTGCATCAGGTAGCCATG
>CABXKF010000052.1 GCA_902512765.1 uncultured Pelagibacteraceae bacterium
ATCAAAGAATCATTAAAAATTAAGAATTTTGATGATCAAATTGCTGAAAACAGCCTATCTGTGCCATTAAAAGAAGCTAGAGAAAAGTTTGAAAAAGAGTATTTAACTATCCAACTAAAAAAATTTAATGGCAACATTTCAAAAACTGCAAATTTTGTTGGAATGGAAAGAAGTGCCTTACATAGAAAATTAAAAGGTTTAGGAATTAAAGAATTTAATTAAAATGAACATAATTATCTGTGGAGCGGGTAGAGTAGGTTTTACTATAGCCAAACAGCTTAGTGAACAAGGTCACTCTATTACTGTTATAGATCAATCTAGTGAAGATATTCAAAAGATAGATGATTCTTTGGATGTTAAAGCTATAGTCGGTAAAGCCACTTACCCAACTATTTTAGAGAAAGCAAACGCTTCTGAAGCAGACATGATTATAGCAGTTACACGTAATGATGAAATTAATATGGTTATTTGTCAAATAGCTTTTTCTATTTTTAATATCCCAAAAAAAATTGCAAGAATTAGATCACAAGATTATTTAAATCCAAAATTTACAACTGTTTATAATAAAGAGAATTTACCAATTGATGTAATTATTTCACCTGAATTAGAAATAGCAAAATCAATTCAAAGAAAATTGGAAGCACCTGGCGCTTTAGACAGTGTACCTTTTGCTGACAATAGAATTAGATTATTAGAAATTTTGATAAATGAAAATTGTAATTTAATTAATATTAAACTTAATGAGCTAACAAAAAAACATCCAAATCTTGATGCAAATATAATTGGTATAATTAGAGGGGATAAATTTTTAATACCTAAAAAAAATGATGATATTCAAAAAGATGATAAAATTTATGTTATTATCAACTCCACTCAAATGTCTCAAACACTTGAAGCTTTCGGACACAATGAAAAAGTTTCTAAAAAAATTTTAATTGTTGGTGGTGGAAACATTGGATTTAATCTTGCAAAAAACCTTGAAGAAAGCTTAGATTCAGTAAGAGTAAAAATTGTTGAAAAAGATAAAAATCGTTCAGAATTTTTAGCAAACGAACTAAATAATACTATTATTATAAATGGTGATGCTCTTGATGAAGAAGTTTTAATTGAAGCAAATTTAGAAGAGGTAGAGACGGTGCTTGCACTTACGAACGATGATGAGGATAATTTAATGGTAAGTGTTCTTGTTGAAAAATTTGCAAAAGATGAGAAGAAAATTGATGATAAGAGAACAATGGCTTTAATAAATAAACCAAATTATTCATTATTACAAAACTCTTTAAAAATAGATGATTTAATTGATCCTAGGATGAATACAGTTTCAAGTATTTTGAAGCACATTCACAAGGGTACCATCGAAACAGCATATACAATTCTTAATGGTGAATACGAAGTAATTGAAGCTGAAATTATTGAAACATCTGAATTAATTAACAAAGAGTTGAAAAATTCAAATCTACCAGAGGAAATTAGAATAGGAGCTGTTTTACGTAATGATAAAGTGGTTATACCAAGATCAAATTTTATATTTCAAAAAGATGATAGAGTTGTTTTTTTGGCCAAAAAAGACTCCATTTCAGTAGTAGAAAATATATTTAGAATAAGTTCTATATAATTATTAATGTCTCTTTTTAGGGTAAAATATTTAAGTTTTTTTTTAATCTTAATATCAGTCTTTTCTTTTTTAAATATAATTTACTCTTATTATTTCAATTTATATTTAAATCTTAATACATATTATTTTAGTTTATTTTCTTCATTAATTATTGGTTTATTATTTTATAAGATCAAAGAAGTTAATAGAAAACCATCAATATTTGAAAAGATTTTAACTGTCTTTTTAGGTTATATTTACCGATTATATTGTCACTACCTTTTTACTTTAGTATTTATAACTTGACTTTTTTAAACTCAATATTCGAGTCTGTTTCTGGATTTACTTCTACAGGATTTACAATTTTTGATAATATAAAACACATTGATCAAGGTTTAATTTTATGGAGATCCTCTATACAATGGATAGGGGGTTTATATTTCCTTTTTTCAATTATTTTTTTAATAGATATTTATGATGATAGTTTAAAAAAATCACTTACAAACTTCTTATCATTTAATAGTGCCGAAGTATTAAAGCAAACAATTAAAATTTTTATTTTATACTCAAGTATAACTATATCTATTTTTTTAATCTTAAATTTCTTTGATATTAGATCTTTTAATTCTCTTAATTTATCAATGACTATAATTTCATCAGGTGGTTTTTTGCCATCCAATAATCTTTCGTCAATTTTAATTAATCAGTCTCAAATAGTTATTTTTTCATTATTAATGTTAGTTTCCTTTTTTAGTATTTTCTTCATTTATAATTTGATTTTTTTTAAGAGATAAAAATCTTAATTTTTTTTATGAAGATATTCATTTGTTTTTGTATCTTTTAT
>CABXKF010000053.1 GCA_902512765.1 uncultured Pelagibacteraceae bacterium
AATGATTGAGTTACCTCGTTTTCATTTATTAAAAAACTCACAATAATTCTTTGATTAAATTCATGACTTAAAAATAAATATACCATTTTAAATCTTTGAGTATTCTCTGGGTAATCTACAACTGTGATATCTATAAGTTGTCTAAATTTTGTTTCTTGGTTAGTTTTTACAAAAAGTGTAACATCAATTAAATCCTCTTTATCAATTTCTATATACAATTGATTGTGTTTAATCTTGGTACTATTAATTTTAGTAGTTAACTCTGAATTTATTTTTTTTTCTAAATCTACTAAGTTATTCATAACTATCTAATGAAGGAGCCTTTGTTTCTTATTTTTTTTTGAAGCTGCAATATTCCATATAATAAAGCCTCAGCAGAAGGTGGACATCCTGGAACATAAACATCAACTGGTACAATTCGATCACAACCTCTAACTACAGAATAAGAATAATGATAATAACCTCCTCCGTTTGCACAACTACCCATCGATATCACATATCTTGGCTCAGGCATTTGATCGTAAACTTTTCTTAAAGCTGGAGCCATTTTATTAGTAAGTGTACCTGCAACAATCATAACATCAGATTGTCTTGGGGATCCCCTTGGTGCAGCTCCAAATCTCTCTAAATCATATCTTGGCATTGCAGTTTGCATCATCTCAACTGCACAACATGCAAGACCAAATGTCATCCAGTGTAGAGAACCTGATCTAGACCAGTTTATTAAATTATCTAGTGAAGTCGTTATAAATCCATTCTCACTAAAATCTTTAGCGAGTTGTTTAAATTCTTCTGGAACTTGATCTATTTTATTATTCATTATGATTAATTTCTATTCCCAGTCTAAAGCACCTTTTTTCCATTCATAAATAAAACCAATCGTAAGTATGAACAAAAAAATCATCATTGAGGAAAATCCTAATATACCAATATTTCCTAGTGAGATAGCCCAAGGAAACAAAAATGCAATTTCCAAATCAAATATAATAAATAAAATGGCGACTAAATAAAACCTAACATCAAATTCCATTCTAGAATCTTCAAAAGGTTCAAACCCACACTCATAAGCTGATAGTTTTTCTGGATCAGGTTTTTTTGGTGAAAGTATAAAATTTACAACAACAAAAGCACAACTAAGTCCTAATGCTATGACTAAAAATAGAATTATTGGTAAGTAATCTTTTAAAAATTCAGATAACATGGAAATCTATATACCAGTTTTTATCCTTAGTTGAAGAGCTGATACGTCACATTTTAATTGATATTATAAGAGTAAATTGAAGAAAAGTGGCGGGAGTGAAGGGACTCGAACCCTCGACCTATCGCGTGACAGGCGATCGCTCTAACCAACTGAGCTACACCCCCACTTTTATTATTTTGGTGGGTAGTAAAGGACTCGAACCTTTGACCCCCTCGGTGTAAACGAGATGCTCTACCAACTGAGCTAACCACCCACAAAATATGGCTACTTATTACATCAACAGTTTGATAAAGTAAATTAATTATTATTGAATACTAGCTTGAGATTTATCGTCTTTTTTAGATATATCAACCTCAACCCACTCAGTTCTTTTAAGTTCCTTTGTTAAAGCAACTTTTAAAACTTGATCAGCATATTCAACTGGCGTGATCTTAATATCATCAATTATTTTTTTAGGCATATCTACCAAGTCTTTTTCATTTTCTTTTGGTATCAATACCTCTTTAATTCC
Source organism: uncultured Pelagibacteraceae bacterium (assembly GCA_902512765.1). Taxonomy (GTDB): domain Bacteria; phylum Pseudomonadota; class Alphaproteobacteria; order Pelagibacterales; family Pelagibacteraceae; genus Pelagibacter. Next base: position 1,713 of record CABXKF010000053.1, read on the forward strand.
AGCTCTATGAGCTGCTAAAAGTTTTTCTTTTAACCCACCGATTGGTAAAACTTGTCCCGTTAGAGTCACTTCACCAGTCATTGCAACATCTCTTCTAACTGGAATTCCAGTAATTGATGAAACTATGGATGTAACCATTCCGATTCCCGCGGATGGGCCATCTTTAGGTGTCGCTCCTTCTGGCACGTGAATATGAAAATCTTTTTTTTCAAATAGTGGTGGAATAATTCCGTATTCTAAACATTTAGATCTTACAAAAGATTTAGCAGCTTTAACAGACTCTTGCATGACATCTCCAAGCTTACCTGTAATTTGCATTCTACCTTTGCCAGGCATAGTTACAGTTTCAATTTTTAGAATTTCTCCACCATACTCAGTCCACGCAAGACCAGTTACAATACCCACTCTATTTTCGGACTCTAATTCACCAAATTTAAATTTAGCAATACCTAGAAAATCAGATAAATTTTTATTATTTATATTTACTTCCTTTTCTTCACCAGCAACTATTTTCTTAACAACTTTTCTTGCTAGTTTTGAAATTTCTCTCTCCAAATTTCTAACACCAGACTCTTTTGTATAACCTCTAATAACTTCTTTAATGATATCGTTTTCTAATTTCATTTCTTTATCTTTCACACCATTGTCTTTAATTTGTTTAGGTAAAAGATATTTGTTAGCAATACTTATTTTTTCATCCTCAGTGTATCCAGCGAGT
>CABXKF010000054.1 GCA_902512765.1 uncultured Pelagibacteraceae bacterium
GATGTCTAATTAAATCTATCATTTTTCAAACACATTTAGCTCAAATCTAAGCCATATAAATTGAGTAAAAAACTTATATTCTGATCAGGGATGTTAAATTTTAATTCAAAATTATTATCTCCCTCTGCATTCTTGATCAGAAATCCTTTTCGTAATAAACATTGTTAACTAATTATGTTTAAACTTTTTCAACCAAATAGAATTTTTCGAATAACTTCAAAAGCTCCGAAATATATTTTATTTTTATTTGTGGTTGTGCTTTCTATCGGATTAACTGAAGCCCTAATATTATCTCCAGAAGATTATAAACAAAGTGATGCTGTTAGAATAATGTATGTACATGTTCCAGCTGCCTGGATAACATTAGGAATTTTTTCATCTATTACTTTATTATCTATTAGTGGTTTTATTTTTAAGAATAAAAATTTTTTTTTAATCTCTAAAAGTTTGGCACCGTCTGGTTTTGTTTTTAATATAATTGCATTAGTTACTGGTTCTATTTGGGGAAAACCAACCTGGGGAACATGGTGGGCTTGGGATGCTCGAATTACATCGATGTTAATATTGGCACTTTTTTATGCAATGTATCTAGTTTCGTGGAGAATTTATGAAAGTGAAGAAAAAGTTTTTAAGATTACAACATTTATAACGATAATAGGTATAGTCAATGTTCCTATTACTAAATATTCAGTAGATTGGTGGAATACACTTCATCAACCAGCATCAATCAATATTTTATCAAAAAGCTCAATTCATTCATCAATGCTTTTCCCTTTGCTAATAATGACTGCGGCATTTGCTCTTTTTTCATTGCTAATTTTCTTAATGAAATATAATACAGAACTGATAAAAATTAAAAATAAAGGCCTAGATAGACTATGATAAATGAACTATTTTTTATGAACGGATATGAGACTTACGTATTGTCTGCTTTCAGTTTTACACTTTTAAGTTTTTTAGCACTATACTTGATTACAAAAGTTCAATTTATTAAGGAACAAAATAAATTTGTAGCTAAATTTGGATCTCTAAACTCTGAGAAAGCTAAATCTGCAAAATCACAAAAAATAAATAAAGAAATTTTAGCTAACGCCACAAATAATTAACTTTTAAACCATGTATGGTCGTAAAGTTAAATTAAGATTTTTGTTTGTAGCTCTTATTCTAATTACTTTAATACTTACGGTATTTCTGGTCTTAAAATCACTTGAAGAAAATGTAGTATATTTTCAATCACCTTCGGAGATTAAAGCTTTATCAGAATTAGATAAAAAAAAAATTAGAATAGGTGGAATGGTAAAAAAAAATTCCATTTTAGTAGAGGCCAGTGAAGTTAAGTTCATAATTACAGATTTCAAAAATGAAATTAATGTCACTTACACAGGCGCAATCCCAAATCTTTTTGCAGAAGATAAAGGAGTGGTTGCAGAAGGTTTTTTAAAAGACAGAAATTTTTTTTCTGCCACAAAAATTTTAGCAAAACATGACGAAAATTATATGCCTCCAGAGGTAAAAGAGGCGCTTGGAGAAAGATAAAATGCTATTTAGTGTTATAGGAAATTATTCGTTATTTCTTGGACTTTTTTTTGGATTGGTTCTTATTTATCTTTCTGTAAAAAATTTTAAAAATCCAAAATTATTAGATACTAAAATTTTATCATTCACATTTTTACAATTTTTTTTAGTTGTAATTAGTTTTTTATGTTTAGTTTTATCATTTGTATTATCTGACTTTAGTAACGAAACTGTTTTTAATAATTCACATACAACAAAACCATTTTTCTATAAAATTGCTGGAACCTGGGGCAATCATGAAGGAAGTTTATTATTGTGGTTACTTGTTTTAACATTATTTATTCTTATTTTTTTAATAAGAACTAAAAATCAACCTATAAAGTATAGAATTTTAACTTTAATGTTTCAGCAGATTATAATTATAGGTTTTTTTATTTTTTTGATCAAAACATCAAACCCTTTTAATTATATTTATCCAATACCAACAGAAGGGTTGGGGCTTAATCCAATACTACAAGACCCAGCTTTAGCAATTCACCCTCCAATTTTATATTTGGGTTATGTAGGTTCTTCAATAATTTTTTCCTCAGTTTTGGCTGCAACAACT